>JAOAFK010000062.1 GCA_026416315.1 Syntrophorhabdaceae bacterium
ATTATTTCCTGGAATTTTTTTATCTGGTTTAGACCGTATTCATCCCGTATCTCAGAGGCAGAGAAATGGCTCATTATACCTTCAATTTGGATATTATTCGCATGTTTTATTAGTTCAATTATATATGGTATGTCATGGGGCATAAAACCCAATCTTCCCATACCTGTATCGAATTTAATATGTATCTTTAAGGGTTTTTCTAATTCGCCATCCATTTCAATAATTTTTTTTAATGTATTTTTATCATATATCACAGGGGTCACATTAAATTCTGAAAAAGACATTATATCATCCCAGGGCAATATACCGCTCATGACAAGGAGGGAGTTGTCGATACCGGATGTCCTTAGTTCTTTTGCCTCATCTGCCGTGGCAATACCGAAGTATCTAACGCCTATGGTTTTGAGCCTTTCGGCTACCTTAACCGCTCCATGACCATAAGCATCTGCCTTTATAACACAGAGTATCTCAACATGGGAAGGGAGTAAAGACTTAATAGCCCTATAGTTGTATTCGATAAAACCGAGGTTTATAGATAGCATTGCCCTTGAGGTGGGTTCTATTTCCATCATGATCTTTTTAAATCTCTGAATACTCTATCAAAGGATTTTAATGTATGATTTAATTCATCCCCCTTATGTTTAAGACTCAAAAAAGATGCCTCAAATGGACTTGGTGCAAAAAATATCCCCTCATGGAGCATCAATTTGAAAAACCGTTCATACATGAACTTATCCGATTTTGATGCGTCTTCATAATTTCTTATGTCTTTATCTGTAAAAAAACCCGTCCACATGCCGGTAATTTTATTTATTTTATAAGGTATTTTATGTATGTGCGCCAGATTAATCACCTCTTTCTCGAGTATGGTTAGAAAATCATCCATTTCTGTATAAATAGATGGATGGGCTTTCAGGTAATCAAGGACATAAATGCCAGCCCTTACGGCAACGGGATTGCCAGAAAGGGTGCCTGCCTGATATACATCTCCTATAGGAGCCAGGTTATTCATTATATCTGCCCGACCACCAAATGCACCTATGGGAAAACCTCCACCGATGATCTTACCAAGACATGTTATATCCGGTTTAATACCAAAGAGGTGTTGGGCACCACCGTAAGTGACCCTGAAGCCAGTGATTACTTCATCGAAAATAAGGATGATATTGTTCTCCTTACAAAGGGCCTCAAGTTGTTTTAAAAACGGCATATCTGGAAGGATAACACCCATATTTCCCATAATGGGTTCGACAATCACACAGGCAATGTTTTTATCGTTTTCTATTATTCTGTATACGCTTTCTATGTGGTTAAAGTCTGCAATATGGGTATGACTTGCATAATCGCTTATTATACCTTTGCTATCAGGTATACCGAATGTGGCAAGGCCAGAACCTGCCTTAACAAGGAGGGCATCCACATGTCCGTGATAGCATCCCTTAAATTTTATGATGTTCTCCTTGCTGGTATAGCCCCTTGCAAGTCTTATGGCACTCATGGTGGCTTCTGTGCCTGAACTGGTGAGACGAACCATCTCTATTGAGGGAAATGCCTCCCTGATTCTCTCTGCAAGCTCAATTTCATACCTGTGGCATGCACCAAAAGTGGTACCGGATAAAATAGCCTGTCTTACCTCTTCGAGGACCCCCATATGGGCATGGCCGAGGATGATTGCACCCCAGGACATGACATAATCAAGGTATCTGTTTCCGTCTTCATCTATGAGAAAAGCATCTTCAGCTCTTTTTACATAGAAAGGTGTATCGTTTACTGATTTAAATGCCCTTACAGGGCTATTAACCCCCCCTGGTATAAGTGTTTTTGCCTTTTCATATAGATATTCAGAGTTTTTCCTATTCATTTGTTACCCTTACAGATGTTTTTTTAAATTCCCTTTTGCTGAAAAAGATTTTGAAGTCTGTTATGCCTGTTTGTTTTGACATGCGTTTCACTATTTCTATACATTCTTTTTTGCTTCTACCATGAATCATCGTGTAAAGATTGTATTTCCAGTATCCCCCTGTATCCCTTTCATAGCAGTGACTTACTTCAGGAAAAAGTGACATCTCCTTTCCAATCTCGTCTATCTCTTTTTCATCAACCATCCATACAACCATTGCATTGCATATATACGAGACATTTCTGTGGTATAGCACCGCTGCAATCCTTCTTATGGTGCCAGCTTTAATCATATCCTTAAGCCTAATAATCAAATCTTCTGTTTTCATGGAGCAGTTTTTTGCAAGGACATCATATGGTTCAATGTTTAAGGGGAAATCTTCAGGTATATTTTTCAGAAACTGCCTGTCAGCTTTTTTATCCATAACCTCTATTTTACATATATGGGGTAACCTTTTCAAATGAAAACCTAATTTTTTGATGTATTAAAGGATTCAAAAAATCCTTTACTTTGGATTGTACATATGTATAAATTCATTGATTTGATAATAAAAAGTCTCTTTCAGGAGTAAAACATGGTAAAACCTGCATCAAGACTTGAAAAGATTCCCCCATATCTCTTTGCAAGGATAGATAAAAAAAAGGAAGAGGCGAGAAATAAGGGTATTGACCTCATTGACTTCGGCATAGGGGATCCTGATATCCCCACACCTGCCAATATCATAGAAAAGATGAAAGAGGCAGTGGAAAATTCAAGAAACCACAGATATCCGAGTTATGAAGGGATGTATGCCTTCAGAAAGGCCGTTGCAGACTGGTATAAGAAGAGATTCTCAGTAAAGCTTGACCCTGATACTGAGGTTGTCACCCTTATAGGATCAAAGGAAGGTATTGCCCATATCCCTTGGGCTTATGTAGACAGCGGAGATGTGGTGCTTGTGCCCTCTCCTGGATATCCTGTCTATAAGATTTCAACCCTTCTTGCAGGCGGCATACCGTATATCATGCCCCTTAAAGAGGAAAATAATTTCCTCCCTGATCTGGATAAAATTCCAAACGATGTATTTAAAAAGGCAAAACTCCTTTTTATAAATTATCCCAATAATCCCACAGGTGCCCATGGAGATGATGAATTTTTTAAGAAAATTATCCATATTGCTAAAGAATTTGATATTCTTGTATGTCATGATGCCGCATATAGCGAAATTGCCTATGATGGATATAAACCAAGAAGCTTTCTTGAATTCGACCCAGAAAAGAAATATTCCATAGAATTTCATTCCCTTTCAAAGACATACTGTATGACAGGTTGGAGGATTGGTTTTGCAGTAGGCAATAAAGATGCCATATACAATCTTGGAAAATTAAAGACAAATATTGACTCGGGGGTATTCCAGGCAATACAGCAGGCAGGCATTGAGGCCTTGACAGGGGATCAGACAAGCCTTGAGGAGTTGAAAAAGAGATTCCAGAAAAGAAGGGATATGGTAATAGATGGTCTTAATTCAGTGGGTATAAAAGCGAGAAAGCCCCTCGCGACTTTCTATATATGGGCAAAGGTCCCTAAAAAATATACATCTGAAGAATTCTGTGAGAGACTCATTGAAAAGACAGGGATTGTTGTGACACCGGGAAATGGTTTTGGAGACGAAGGGGAGGGATATTTCAGAATCTCCATTACGATAAACGAAAAAAAGATCAAAGAGGCCATGAAAAGGCTTGCCTCATTTAAGTTTTAGCCCAGGACAGTCCTAAAGGTCCATTAAATCATCATGGGAAATCTTAAACGTTGATAGGGAAGTTCTTACATAGAGCTGTGCAAAATAATATGCCCCCAATATGAGGACATAGTAAGTGAGGATGCTAAAAAGAAAAAACCCGATAAAATAGGGTATTTTTAATATGGTTATATAAAATATGCCTATTAAAAACAGTGCACCCATATAGCCTATAACATATTGCACAATCACTTCTTTTATAGCCTTTATTATCCTCTCATACTCGAGGGCCTTTCTGAAATCCTTTTCCTCAGCAAATACAGCAAAGGCAAAGGGTACAAAAAAAGAGAAAACAAGCATGGCAACAAACCCGAGAAGGGTAATTATACGACCGAAAAAGGCTGTGAATGGATGCAGAGCTGTGAGAAAAAAGCCGAATGAAAATAGAAAAAATGGAACTGCTTCATAAAAGATAAATAAAAAAACCTGTTTTAATCCCTCCACCCACATTTCACCCTTTCTCTCCCATGTAGGGAGTCCCATGCCTCCAGCCATCATCATTGTTGTTGCCCTTGAGAGATAACCCACAGAAAAGAAATCAAGAAAAGGTATGAAAAGTATCAGCCCTGCCACAAGCCATCTCTTTATAAAACGGGCATTAAGGGTGAACTGTATGAAGGCAAAAAGTTCCATCTATTTTCCCTTCATGATAAAATCTAAAAGAGGCTCCTGTGTAAAACCTGTCATACCACCGTCTATGGTGATAGTTTCTCCATTTATGTATTTTGCTTCATCGGATGCAAGAAAAAGGATCAAGGATACCAATTCGTCTACCTCTCCCATCCTTTCTACAGGTGTTCTTTTAGAAAGAAAATTTACAAAGACCTCCTTTTTTATAAGCCCCTCGTTCATCCCTCCCTTTATAAAACCAGGGGCAACAGCACAGGCCGTAACACCATATTTCGACCATTCATGGGCAATGGAACGGGTCATGACCATCAAGGCTGATTTACTTATAGAATATGGTAAAAAACCCTTTTCTCCAAAGAAACCCACCTGGGATCCAATGCTTATAATCCTGCCTGACTTCAGTTCTATCATCTTTTTACCAAAAATCTGTGTTGTATAAAATGTACCTTTAAGGTTTATATCAATCACACGGTCAAATTCTTCTTTTTTTATCTTTTCTACAGGCATGAGTTGATTCACTACCCCTGCATTGTTTATCAAGATGTCTATTTTTGACCAAGCGTTAAAAACTTTTTCTGCCACAGACTCCATCTGCTCATAGTTACCAATATCCGCTTCAAAGGCAAGGACATCCTTTCCTTTAAATTCATCTTCAAATCTTGAAACAGCTTCTTTACTCCTTCCGTTTACCGCTACCCTTGCACCTTCATCTAAAAATGCCTTTGCCATAGCCTTCCCGAGGCCTCTTGTGCCGCCTGTAATAAAGACAACTTTTTCCTTAAATCTCATATCATGCCTCCGTAAAGGTATTTTATTCTTTCATCGAAAAGGGCAACCAAATCTT
>JAOAFK010000024.1 GCA_026416315.1 Syntrophorhabdaceae bacterium
GTCTTCAGGTAAAGGAGAGTAAGAGAAAAGAGGACGGCAGAGGTCCATTTATAAAAGAAAAGATTAAGATGCCTCCTCATTTAAAGGGCATTAAAAAAAGGCTTAAAAGATACGGCATATCAAGGGATGAATTAATAACAAGGCTTTCAATTTTACCAGAGCCAGACCTTGTTCTTATAACCTCTATTATGACTTACTGGTACATGGGAACAAAAGAGGTGCTTGAAGTCGCAAGACATGTATTTCCCAAAGCCAAAATCATAGTGGGCGGCATATATCCAACCTTGTGCTATGAGCATGCAACATTTACCTTAAAAGAAGCAGATCTTATTATAAAAAACAATGAAATAAATCTGTTCTACGATTTTGTTGAAAATACGTTTTCTATAGAATTTTCATTTAAATACTTGATGCATGATCTTAACGGGCTTTTATACCCATGTTTTGACCTCTATGATAAGATCCATTTTATCCCGCTTTTGACCTCTTTTGGCTGTATTTATAAATGTGCATACTGTGCAACACCTTATATGTATCCTAAAATTTTAAGAAGAAATCCTGTTGATGTGATAGAAGAGGTTTTTTTCTGGCTTGATAAGGGTATTTCAAGGTTTGTTCTCTATGATGATAATTTTTTGTATAAAAGCAACGAATATGCAAAGCCCATACTCAAAGGCTTAGAAAATATGAATAGAAAAATCGATATCTACAACCCCAATGCCTTAAATGGTGCATTAATTGACGATGAGGTGGCAGGGCTTTTAAAATCTGCGGGCTTTAAAGAGGTAAGGCTTGGGCTTGAGTCCATTGACCCTGTTTTACAGAGAAATACCGGGAATAAAATAGATAGAAAAACCTTTGAAAAGGCTGTTGGATCTCTAAAAAAGGCAGGTTTTGATGGAAATTCTATTGGGGTATATATAATGGCAGGGCTTCCTTTTCAAAAGTGGACGGATGTTAAAGATGCTATAGATTATCTAATAGGGTTGGGTGTGAGGCCACATATAGCTGAATATACACCCATACCCCATACGAGATTGTTTGATGAATACAGCATTTATGCCAGATATCCTATTAGAGAAGATCCAGTCTTTCAAAATAATGCATTATTTCCCTTCTGTTGGGAAGGCTTCACAGAGGAAAATCTCATGTTCTTGAAGCACTATTTGAGAGAGAAATAAAAATTAAGATTGTCTGTGTAGATAATCCTTATAACCAAATCTTTTTATGAGTTTAATCTCGCCGGTTTTTTTGAGAACTGCTATATCTGGCAGATTTATGCCATTAAAGGTTGTATTTTTCACAATGCTGTACAAAGCCATGTCTTTGAAAACGAGTTTATCTCCTCGCTTTAAAGGTTTATCAAATGAGTAGTCCCCGACTACATCACCAGCAAGGCAACTGGGGCCTCCGATTCTATATTCGTATTTTTTTTCTCCGGGCTCACCTGCATTTAATATAAATGGCTTATATGGCATAAGAAGCACATCAGGCATATGCGCCTCTGCTGAGGCATCAATTATGGCTATTTGCTTTTTGTTTTCCACAATGTCAAGCACTGTTGAAATCAAAACCCCTGCATTTAAAACACTTGCCTCACCTGGCTCTAAATGGACCTGAACGCCGTATTTTTCTTTGAATTCATTTATTAAATATATAAGATGTTCAATATCGTAATCATCTCTTGTTATATGATGACCTCCACCAAAATTCACCCATTTTAGATTTTTTAAGTTTTTTAAATATGTCCCAAATAAATTTTTAAACGAATTTAATACCCTACCCAATGAATCTGCATTCTGCTCGCATAAGGCATGAAAATGTAGCCCATCTATAAGGTGAGAAAATTCTTTATATCTTTTTTTAAAAATCTCAAATACTATACCTAGCCTTGAATAGAATGCGCAGGGGTTATACATTTCGGTCTTTATATCCGAATATCCAGGGTTAACCCTTATGCCAATCTCACGGCCTCTTTCTTTTGCTATTCGGCCAAATCTTTCTAACTGATAAAAGGAATTAAAGATAATCACATCTGAATATTTAATGATATCTTCTATATCACCATCTTTATATGCAGGACCAAATGTATGGACTTCTTTTTTAAATTTTTCAAAGCCGAGTCTTGCCTCATTTAACCCGCTTGCACAGACACCGTCCAGATAGTTTTTCATCACCGGAAATGTGGCAAATGTTGCATATGCCTTTAATGCATGAAGAATTTTACATCCTGTCCTATCCTTTACATATCTTAAGATCTTCATGTTCTCTTCTATGAGCATCTCATCTATTAAATAAACAGGTGTATGTATTTTGCCCTCAGCAAGTTTTAAAAAATTTTTGTGATGTTCCTCAAAGGTTTTCTGATTTGATATTTTTATTATGGATGTAAGACCCTCGAGGCCTTCTTTCCCGAGAGCCTCAATAATCTTTTTTCTTTCTTTGGAGGTTAATCTAAAAAATGAAGCTAAAATACCTGTATCTTTTTTTAATATTCTATCTTTTATGTTATCTATTCTATTTATCCCCATATGAGGGCACTAAAATTTATCTGCAAGAGGTTCATGTTCCACAATGTGCCATGGGAGTCCGTATGTATTTAATGCCTCCATAAATGGATCAGGGTCGAATTCCTCGATATTAAACACACCTTCTCCTCTCCATTTACCAGTAAAAATCATCATGGCACCTATCATAGCAGGCACCCCTGTTGTGTACGCCACAGCTTGAGTTCCAGTTTCCTGATATGCCTTCTCATGATCACATACATTATAGATATAACGGGTAATGACTTTTCCGTCTTTTATACCTGTCATAATGTTTCCTATTACGGTCTTGCCCGTATAATTTTTTCCAAGGGATGATGGTTCTGGTAGAAGTTTCTTTAAAAATTTAACAGGCACAATTTTTACACCTTCATATTCCACTTCATCTATCCTTGTCATACCTATATTATGTAATACCCTTAAATGGGTTAGATAATTTTCGGAAAAGGTCATCCAGAATCTTGCCCTTTTTATCCCTTTTATGTGTTTTACAAGAGATTCAAGCTCTTCATGATATAAAAGATAGCTTTCCCTTTCCCCTACCTCTGGATAATTAAATTTAAAATGGACTGACCTTTCATCCATGATGGGAGGTGTTTCAATCCATCTACCGTTTTCCCAGAACCTTACAACCTGTGTAACTTCTCTTAAGTTTATTTCAGGATTGAAATTTGTTGCAAAGGGTTGCCCATGGTTGCCAGCATTACAGTCTAAAATATCAAGATAGTGTATCTCATCGAAAATATGTTTCTGGGCATAAGCAGCAAAAACATTTGTTACGCCAGGGTCAAAACCTGAACCAAGGATAGCCATAATGCCTCTATCTTTGAATCTGTCATGAAAGGCAAGCTGCTGGGCATATTCAAAATGAGGGTTGTCCGGACTTTCATAATTTGCAGTATCAATGTAATGGACACCTGTGGAAACACATGCCTCCATAATATGTAAATCTTGATACGGTAGTGCAAGGTTAAGGACAAGAAATGGGTTAAAATCTTCTATGAGTTTAATAAGTTCTGGCACATTATCAGCATCAACCTTAGCAATTTTTATATCTCTTCCATATCGTTTTTTAATCTCATCTTTTATGGCCTCACATTTTGAAATGGTTCTGCTTGCTACCATGATGTCTTTGAATATGTGTGGTAATTGGGCACACTTATGGGCAGCAACAGTTGCAACGCCGCCAGCCCCTATAATCATAATTTTCCCGTTATTTTTTTCTGCCATCATATTTCTCCTCCATTATGAAAAGAATTGGAGCTTAAAACTATTATGATCTCCCTCACCATTTTTGCAGCACATATGGAAGAAACAAAGCTTGTATCATAATCAGGAGAAAGCTCCACCACATCTGCCCCAATTATATGCAGTTTAGATAAAACCTTTAAATATGGAATAATCTCTGAAAAAAATAGTCCCCCTGGCTCTGGTGTTGTAACACCGGGGACAAGAGAAGGGTCAAACACATCCATATCAAAGGTTAGATATATTGGTTCAGTTTTTTCAATGGCCTGAGAGAGCTCTTCAGGATTATCGATAATATATGATTCATCAAATTCCTCTTTTGTTCCTGATCTGATACCAATTTGGAATATCCTTAAAATACCAATTTCTTTTATCCTTTTTAATACTGTGGCATGGGATAATTTTTGTCCTTCATATTGATCTCTTAAATCACAGTGCGCATCAAAATGAACTACACTGATATGCCCATAAGCATCTTTTAATGCCTTCACAATCGGAAAGGTAATTAAATGCTCACCGCCTAACACAACAAATCTTTTTTTTTCACTTATAATTTCTTTTATGGCGTTTTCAATAATCTCCAAAGAGAACAAAAGATTACCCTGTGGTAAATCAAGATTACCTATGTCTGTGAAATAAATCTCATCGAGGTCTAATTTAAAATACGGACTAAATGTCTCAAGTGTCCATGAGGCCTTTCTTATACTATCCGGGGCAAATCGTGTGCCTCCACGAAAGGAAGAGGTCTCATCAAGAGGGCAACCGAGAAGTTTTATTTTTGTATCCTTTAAGGCTTCTTTTGAACTGATAAAGCTGCTATACAGAACCGTTCTCATGTGCCTGCCCATAAAAAAATTAAATACCTGATTTTTGTGGATTTATTTTTTAAAATTAAAGCCCTAAAAGCCCTTGATGCTAAAGCAAGGGCATTAATCCCATAAAACTACACCGGCAAACACAGCACCGATTTTTATAACTCTATGGGTTGCTGATTTGGCCACTATCTCTTTTATTGGCCTATTTCGTAGCTTCATACCCTCTTCTACCATCCTTTTTACCTGTGTAACCACCTTTTCCTCATCATCATTGGCAGAATATTCCATTATCAGGCCTGCGCTTTTTTCATCTTTTGGTATGCCAATAGCAACAGCCGCAGATATTATTTCACCAGGGATATCACTTCTATATGATGCATATGCCACTGGCACAAGGGCACCCTGAGGCATAGGCACCGGAGGAGGATTTATCTCAACACATCCAGGGGGAAGGATGCTGCTCATCTTCACGAGATTTGTATCACCTACACCAGATGCAATAAGGGCACCGTCAAAGGCATTTAGGAGAGAATATCCCTCTGAAGAACCACTGACAAGAAAAAATTTTGTGGGTGTTTTTATTATCACTTTGTGCACCTCCTGAGTTTTAAATTTTTTCTGATGCTCCATCTGTACCTTTCTGATTCAGCATCCTTTTTATGCCATATACATTTCCCATCTTCACATCCTAAAAATTTGGCGGAGACGATACCCATAAAACATAAGCCTTATTTTTCCGCCTGTTAGCAATATAATGTTTTTTTGTTGCTTTAAAATAAAAACACTCTCCCTTTTTCAACTTATATACCTTTCCCCCAAATACGAGATCAATGCTGCCATTTAAAACAAATCCAAATTCTTCACCTTCATGAGGCTCTTCTTCAGGGGTCTTCTCACCTGCATTTAGCTCAAGTAAGGCTGGATCCATCTGTCTGTTCTGAGCAGCAGGTACAAGTATCTGAAAGGCACTTACATTCTCCATTTCAAGGTCAACCCTATCTTTTGCCTTAAAAACTATCTTCTCATCGAATGCACCGTTAAAAAAAGTTGAGGGCTTTTCATCTAAGGCATCAAGTATCCCAATAAGACTCTCTACAGAGAGAGATGTGAGGTTTCTCTCAATTTGAGATATAAAACCCTTTGTAAGACCAGCCCTTATGGCAAGCTCTTCCTGTGTTAGGGATTTAGCCTGCCTTAACATTTTAATCCTTTCTCCTATACTTGCACCATCTATTTTCATAATAACACTTTAAGCGCACCAAAAGTTTATGTTATTAAACTAATAAATAGTATGTTTGTCAAGTAAAATTTTATTTAACTTTTAGGCTTAGTATGTTAAACTCAAACAAGGTGTTAAAATGCTGTGTAAAGATCTAATTATAAAATTTTTTAAAGATAAAAACATTAATGATTTCTTTTATTTACCTGGTATTCATACCATTTCACTAAATGAATCCTTCAAAAGGTTTAATATTAAAGTATATATGGGTAGACATGAATCAAATCTCATTTTTATGGCTGACGGCTATTCCAGAAGGACCGGTAAACCCGGTGTGATTTTCGTTACACCAGGTCCAGGTCTTGGCAATATAGTATCAGGTTGCATGGAGGCATATGGAGATAATGTCCCTGTTATTGTATTTCATATTGATACAAAGAGGCAGGAGCATGGTAAGGGCATTCTACATGAACTCAAAGACCCGGAAAATATATTCAGAACCATTACAAAAAAAACCTTTTATATTGAAAAAATAGAAGAAGTTTTGCCTGTGTTAAATGAAGCCTATGAAACTGCTACCCATGAAAGAAAAGGACCTGTTATAATTTCTATCCCCTTTGTGCTTCTTGATAAAGAAATATTAGAGGGTTTTTTATCAAGCCTTAAAAAAGACTTAAAAACAGAGGGGGCAGAAAATGAGGTTTCTCTTGTGGATGATGAAATAGTTGAGAGGATTTATGAAATTTTTAAGGATAAACATATGCCAGCCATAATAGCTGGAAAATCACTCATGTGCGAAGAGGCCAGACCGCTGATTGATAGCATCTGCAGAACCTCCTCAATACCATTTTTTACCACAACAGGCGGTAAAGGGATTGTGGAAGAGTCAATGCCTTATGCTTTTGGAAATGTCATAAAAAAAGGCATAACCCATAAGATGATAAAAAATGCGGATATTGTTTTGGCAATAGGGACAAGGTTAAGGGATGTGGATGCTAAAAGAAGGGGTGTAAAGATAAGGGATCTAATCCATATTGATATTGATGAAACATGGTTTAATAAAAATTATAAAACCTTATATGCTGCATCTGGCAATCTACTAAACATCTTAAAGGGTTTAAAAGAAATTTTTAAAAAAAGGCGATTCCAATGGGATCTTCATGCTTTGAAAAGAGAACAAATAAAAGAGGAAGTGGATTTGTGGAAAAACAATATAGGTTATAAATTGATAAAAATGATTAGAGATTCAATACCTTATGAAACAGTAACGGTCTGGGATCTAAACCTCATATCGTATTGGGCAGAATACTATTTTCCTGTTTATGAACAGAGATCATTTATTATGCCCAGAGGTATTTCACCTATTTTTTACGGACTACCGGCAGGTATTGGCGTAAAGATAGGTTCTGAGGTCATCCCTTGCCTTACAGTATGCGGTGATGGAGGGATATTACCCAATTTAAGCGAGCTATCACTAATAAAAAAACATAACATCCCTATTTGTATCCTTATTTATAACAACAATAGTTTTGGTATCCTCGAAGATGCATTAGAAAAAAGATATAGTATAAAAACTTCTATGCAGCTAACCAACCCTGATTTTGTAAAACTTGCCCATGCCTTTGGTATAAAAGGCAAAAGGATTAAAACAATAGAGGGATTAAAAAAGGCTCTTTTAAAGATTGACTGGAGTGAACCTTTTCTCATGGAATTTGAACACCCGATTTTTTCTCCACCATGGGAAATTTGACATGTGAGGTGAGTAATGGATAGGATAAAGTCTTTGAGAGGTTTCAGAGACATATATGGTGATGAGGTTAAAAAGTTCAGATATGTTGAAGAGGTATGCCGAAAATATTTTAATCTTTTTGGCTACAAAGAGATTATTACACCTGTTCTTGAAAATACAGGCTTATTCATAAGAAGTATCGGCGAAACAACAGATATAGTTGAAAAGGAGATGTTTACATTTAAAGATTTAAGCGGCGAATCTGTAACAATGAGGCCTGAGGCAACGGCAGGTATTGTAAGGGCATATCTTGAACAAGGCATTTTTGCAAAGGAAAGGATAAGTAAACTCTTCTCCATAGGCCCCATGTTCAGACATGAAAGGCCTCAAAAAGGTAGATACAGGGAGTTCAGGCAGATTGATGTTGAGGTCTTTGGGATCAACGACCCTATGTTAGATGCAGAATTGATATGGATGACAACCTTGATACTGAAAGAGATAGGTTTAGAAAATTATACAATAGAGGTAAACAGTGTCGGTTGCTCGGATTGTAGAGAACATTTTAGACAGATGATTGTAGGCTATTTTGAAGGTATAAAAGATGATCTCTGTGAGGACTGCAAAAGAAGACTTCAGAGAAACCCCTTGAGGATATTTGATTGTAAAAACACAAAATGCAAAGAAATAAGTGCCTCATCACCTTTTCTTTTTGATCATCTATGTGAACCATGTAAGACCCATTTTAACGATTTTATCCGGCATCTTGAATCATTGGGTATAAAGGTAAATATAAATAAAAGACTTGTCAGGGGTCTTGACTATTACACAGGAACTGTTTTTGAAATAGTTTCCCAGGAATTGGGTTCGCAGAATGCATTTCTTGCAGGTGGCAGATATAATAATCTTGTAGAATCTATGGGTGGACCTAAAGTCCCGGGCATAGGATTTGCAATCGGCTTAGATAGACTTGTTCTTCTTGTCAAAGAGATTAAAGAAAAAATAACACCTGTTTTCTTTTTTGCATATTTAGGAGAAAGGGCAAAAAAATTCATCTTCCCTTTCATGGAGGAGTTTATAATAAACAACTTGAAATTATTGTATCTGCCTGAAGCTAAATCCCTTAAATCTCAGTTACGATATGCTGATAGTATAAGGGCAGATTATGTCCTAATTTTGGGTGAAGATGAAATTGAAAAAGGTATCGTTATTGTAAGGAATATGTCAAAGGGTAATCAATTAGATATACCCCTCGATGTGTCAACATTAATACCAAATCTACAGGGTCTTTTTGAAAAATAACCATCTATAGGCAATAAAGGTAAAAAGAAAGGCAAGAAAAAACCTTGCAACCACAAGGATAATGCCGTTTGCACCGATTACGACAAATATAAGGGTATCCTCAATGATGGCATGGCATATGGAAAGAAAAAGCATGATCAAAAATGCCTCTCTTTTATCCATATTCGAAGACCTTATGGAATGAATGATAACACCGGCACCATATGTAAGTCCTATGATAATCCCTGTTATAAGGGGAACAAGGCCACTTGAAGAGATACCAAAAAACCTCCATTTTTTTCCTTCAAGTTCCTTTTGTCTGTGCTTTAAAAATTCATAGGAAATACTGAGAGGCAATATAATTAATAAAAGTTGCCCTGTTAGTATGGCAGATTTTTTTAAGGCTGTTAAAAAAATTTCCATAAAAGATTCAACCCCGCTCCTGCAAATAAGCTCAATAAAAACCTCACAGAAAAAAGAACCCAGCTATTAACCCCTGTCTTTTGTGTAACCGGGGTTTCTACACTTAAACTATGGGATATGCCTAAAATCAAAGCGACAATTGTAATATCCTTTGAAGAGAGATTTAGAGGTGAGAGTACTGCTATGGCTGCATAGAGATTTATTGTATATCCTGCAATTATACCTAAGGCCGCTTCCCCAGGTAGACCGAAAAATTTCATAAAAGGTCTGAAAAGATCACCTATTATATTGATAATTCCGAGATGCTTTACTATCTCAATGATTAAATAACAGGGGAAAATCACCTTTACCATGAGAAAGGTCACAGAAAGACCGTTTGTAAGGCCTTTTTTAAAATTAGTTAAAATAAAATTACCGTTTATTTTTTTTATTTCCATTTTGTGAAACTTAAAATCACATATTATATTCCAGCCCTATCATTAAAAGATGGGCAAACCCATTATATTTTCCTTCCATTCCTTTCAGATATGATTTTGTGTCTTTAAAAAAAGTGGCTTGATATCCAGTGGTTATTTTCCAGTGGTCTTTTATAAAAGTGCAACCGGCTGTTAATATATGACGGGTGCTGTCAGGGAGTTCAGGGCCTAATGTTCTTTTCGGTATAGGTGTTCTATCTAACATATAGCCTCCACTTATTTCCATTTTTTTGCCCATTTTATAATTGACACCTATGGCAAGGGTTATTGTATTATGCCAGTCTTTATAGAAAAAACCATCTGCCATGCCGTTGTCTGATTTTATTCTATAGTTATTCATGGAAGACCATCCTGTGAATAAAAGGTCTGTCTCGATTAAAAGATCTTCGAATTTTTTTGCAATGCCAGCCACGAACAAAAAAGGCAATGTGAGTTTTGTGGATGCACCAGTCTGGGTTGAAATAAGTGGTGCAGGCAGATAAAATTTTGCCTTACCATTATATTTTATGCTGACTGGACTCCTGTAATTCAAGGATATAAAATAACTTTCTAAAAGTTTTAAAAAAACCGAGCCATTTAATCCTATGCCCTCTCCGTTACCAGAAAGTTTTAAGATACCCTCAGCAAAAGGGAAAAGGTTTAAATTATTTTTAAATGCCACAGAACTCTTAACATAGGATATACCAGCACCAACAGATAAAGCATCATTAAATCTATATGAAATTACAGGATTTATAAAAGTGGTTTTTATCTCTGCAAAGATAATGTTATATCTGCCTGACCATGATTTGGACCATTCTGTGGATAGTCCAAAGGGTGAAAAAATGCCAATCCCGAAGGCAACATTGCCTTCAGAATATTTTCCATATAAATGGGGTATATGGTGGGCATTTGTCTTTGTTTTATATTTTGTCCCTGTATCTGGGTTTTCATAGGTTATTTCAGGGTAGACAATAATGTCGCCTACTAAAAAACTCCATCCTTTTTTTTCGGTTAACGACGCAGGATTATAAAACACAGCGGATGTATTATCAATGGAAGCACTCACTGCCATTCCCATGCTGTTTGCCTTTGCATCTTGATTGTAGATGAGAAAAGCAGCACTAAATAATTTCAAGGGTGAAAAAAATATGATCCCAATCGTAAATAGTGTTATGAATATTTTCATTTTTTTCAATTTTTTATATAATGTCCTTGATTTGACTAATTACCATTATATAATAAAAAAAAGCAATATTTTCTCTCGAAATTACATGGATAGGAAAGATTTTTGTTAAATAATATAAACTTGATTAAAAAACAATGCTGCAAAACATCTTACATCAGTAAAAAAGATGAAATTTAAAAAAATTTTAATTTACATATGAATTTTATTGTATTATATATCAATTAAGTTTAAAAATAACGAAAGGAGGTGACAGAGATGAAGAAACTTTTGGTATACGCCTTAGCAATTACTTTCTTCTCGAGCTTTGTTTTAATAGGCTGTGGACCAAAGTCTGAGCCGCCGAAGGCTGAGCCGCCAAAGACAGAAGCACCTAAGACAGAAGCACCAAAACCGGCTGAAGAAGCAAAACCGGCAGCTCCAGCTCCTGAGAAAGCAGCTCCAGCTCCAGAAAAAAAGTAACATTTAAAAATAAGGACATGTCCTCTTAGAGGATATGTCCTTGAAATCAAAAGAAGGGGTGGCATATGAAATCAAAATTTTTTGGATTAATTTTAATGGTATTAATAGTCGGTATTTTTTTGAGTTATGGCTGCTCTCAACAGGTAGTTAAAGCTGATGTAGAAAAACCAAAGGCACCTGAGGTTCAGGTTGTGGTTCCCAAGACAGAAGAAGTGAAAAAGGAAGAACCACCACCTCAGGTAGTGGAAAAAGAGGTTCCAAAGGCAGTGCCTGTGGCAAAGCCAACACCACCGCCGAAATTAAATGATATCTTCTTTGATTTTGATAAATACAATATAAGGCCCAATGATGCAGAGACATTAAAACAGAACCTCGACTGGTTCATTGCAAATAAAGGTGTAAGGGTAAGGATTGAGGGCCATTGCGATGAAAGGGGCACTGTGGAATATAACCTCGTCCTCGGTCAAAAAAGGGCAGATGCGACAAAGAATTATTTGGTGAACCTCGGTGTTGATGAAAAACTCCTTGAGACTGTAAGCTATGGAAAGGAAAGACCCTTCGACCCAGGACACAACGAAGAGGCATGGGCAAAAAACAGAAGGGCCCATTTTCTTATTTTAAAATAGGCGATGAAAGACAAGGAGGGTAGGGATACCCTCCCCTTCATCACAAAAATTGAAGAATTAAAAAAAAGACTAACACTAAGTAAAAAAAAAGTAAAAGAAATAGAAGAAACAGCAAGGGTTTATCCTTTTAGAATACCCGAATTTTATTTTAATCTCATAGAAAAGGATAATCCTTACTGTCCCATTAAAAAACAGTGCATCCCTGATATAAAAGAACTCTCATCCCATGGTGAAGTAGACCCTCTTATTGAGGAAAAATATTCCATTACACCGTCATTTATAAAAAAATATTCAGGCAGAGGGGTGTTTCTTACAGGCACACAGTGTGCCATGTATTGCAGGTTCTGCAACAGAAAGAGGCTCATTGGCAAAAATCATAACATAAGGGCTTCATTTGAAGAGACTTTTGATTATTTAAAAAGAGATATAACAATAAAAGAGGTGATCGTCTCCGGTGGCGATCCCTTGATGTTACCCCCTGAAGAATTTGAATTTATTTTACGAAAATTTGCGAAAATTGACCATATAAAGATTATAAGGATCAGTTCCCGCATGCCCGTGGTATACCCTGAAGGAATAAAACAGAAACACATTAAAAGCATTAAAAATCTTTCGCCTATATGGTTTATAGTGCATATAAATCACCCTAAAGAGATCACAGAGGAATTCTCAAAAACAGTACGTAACTTAAAAAATGCGGGTTGCATCATTTTAAGCCATACTGTGCTTTTAAGGGGGGTTAATGATTGTCCTTATATTTTGAGGGAACTCTTTGAAAGGTTGGTATTGCTTGGCATAAAACCTTATTATCTGTTTCAGGTCGATGAGGTAAAAGGCGTGTCTCATTTTAAAGTAAGATTGAGAAAAGGAATTGAGATAATGAAGATATTAAGGCAGGAGACCTCAGGTATTGCCATGCCAACTTATGTAATAGATATTACGGGTGCTGCTGGCAAGATTCCTGTAGATTACAAATTCATAAAAAACCGTTCAGGCAGTAAATTATTTATTGAGGATTTAAATGGTAATATCGGTCACTACAGAGATGACGGAAAAAAAAGTAGCTGCATAAAATGCAGTATCTGTTATAAAAAATAGAGATGTTTTATAAGTTGAAAAAAAATCTTTTTTATAATAAAAAAAACCATGGCAATCCTTGAGATAAAAACATTTCCTGACCCTGTCCTAAGAGAAATTGCAAAACCTGTAGATGAAATAACAGAAGATATTAAAAGGCTTGCGGAAGATATGATAGAAACCATGAGGCTTGCAAAGGGTGCAGGACTTGCAGCAAACCAGGTAGGAATCCCCATAAGGCTAATTGTCATTGAAATAGCTGAAAAAAAGGGTGACCGTGCAATAGCGATAATTAATCCTGAATTAATTCATACAGAATCAGAAGAGGTATCTGAGGAAGGCTGTTTAAGCGTCCCTGGATTCTATGAATTTATAAAAAGGGCAAAAAAGGTTCGTGTAAAAGGGATCAAAATTGAAGTTTCAAAAGTGGAAATAGAGTGTGAAGGATACCCTGCAAGGGCTTTTCAACATGAAATAGACCATTTAAACGGAAGACTTTTCATTGATTATCTGAGTCCTGTAAAAAAAGAAATTTTTAAAAAGAAATATTTAAAACAGAAAAACAGATGAACATAGTCTTTTTCAGCACCTCTGCCTTTTCCATCCCTTCAT
>JAOAFK010000031.1 GCA_026416315.1 Syntrophorhabdaceae bacterium
ACTGTCGTGCCATTTTGAAATTTTTAAAGGATAAATGGAGTTATATTTATTTTTATGTATTTTTTTTCAAAACAATTTTGTAAAATTTATACAAATATGTTATAAAAATGGCATGGAGACACTGAAGAGAAAAAATGCAGAGCTTGTTGCATTGCTCGATGTGAGCATGATACTGAATTCATCTTTTGATCTGGAAAATAATCTTTTAAATGCCATGAAAACATTGTCCGACCAGCTTGATATGCAGCGAGGCACCGTTACCTTATTCGATAGAAAGACCGGAGAGTTAAGAATTGCCGTTGCATATGGTCTTACAAAAGAACAGATTGCAAGGGGTAAATACAGAATTGGAGAGGGCATTGTAGGAAGGGTAGTGGAGACAGGCTCTCCCATGGTAATTCCAGATTTAGGCAAAGAGCCCTTATTTTTAAATAGAACAGGGGCGAGGATTGAAAAGGACAACATCTCCTTTCTGTGTGTGCCTATTGTGATAAAGGACGAAATACTTGGCGTTTTATCTGTAGACAGGATATTCGGTGAAATGGTTTCGGTGGAAGAGGATTTGAGGGTTTTGCAGATTATTGCCACTCTTATCGGCCAGGCAATAAAGATTCATAATGCATATGAGAGTGAAAGACAGAAAAAGGAAGAGCTTAAATCAGAATTGAGAAATCGCTATAGTCTACCTAATGTGATCTCTGTGTCCAATAAGATGCAGGATGTGATAAAGACATGTTTGAAGGTTGCAAAGAGCAAGGCAAATGTATTACTGAGGGGTGAGAGCGGCACAGGTAAAGAGCTCATTGCAAAGGCGCTCCATTATGAAAGCGATAGGTCAAATATGCCCTTTGTTGCCTTAAACTGTGCGGCATTGCCCGAAACACTCCTTGAGGCAGAACTTTTCGGTTATGAAAAAGGTGCCTTTACAGGTGCTGCTGGGACAAAGCCCGGTAGGTTTGAGCTTGCCAACAAAGGCACTATATTTCTCGACGAAATAGGGGATATAAGCCCTTCCATACAGGCAAAGCTATTGAGGGTATTACAAGAGTATACATTTGAACGCTTAGGAGGCACAAAATCCATCCGTGTGGATGTGAGGGTTGTGGCAGCAACAAACAGAAACCTCGAAGATATGGTAAAACAGGGTAAGTTCAGAGAAGACTTGTACTGGCGATTAAATGTTGTACCCATCTTTATCCCGCCTTTAAGAGAAAGGATAGAGGACATACCACCCCTTATTGATTTTTTCATAAAAAGGTTTAATAAGGAATACGCCAAAGAGATCATAATAAGCCCCGATGCATTAAAGCATCTCATAGAATACAGCTGGCCTGGAAATGTAAGAGAATTAGAAAATACCATAGAGAGACTTGTTGTATTAAACGAATCAGGCATTATAAAGGTAAATGAATTACCGTCCTATATAAAAGACAGGATTGTTATCAAGAATCATAATTCTGAAGATTCGTTGATTGCGGAAAGGGAGCGTCTTGAAAAGGAAAGAATCATAGAGGCCTTAAAAAAATGTAATTTTAACCGTTCAAAGGCTGCAAGGGCACTCGGTATCACCCAGCGACAGATTGGATATAAGATCCAGAAATACGGTATAATGTTAAATAGTCTATAAGAGTTTAATGAACTCATCGAGCTCATTTATTTTTTTTAAGAACAACACTTTTAAAAAATCCAGCTCAAACGCAATCCATTTGCATCGTGGCTGAAAATTTGCATATAAACACATTGATTAGAGTCACTCAAAAGACATATATAAAGAGAAGAGTATGAAAGAAAAAACAGTAACAGTTTTGGATTACGGTGCAGGTAATGTGAGAAGCATAGTAAACGCCATAGAATCTTTAGGCTATCGTGTCCATTTCGTTGAATCACCGAATGATATTATAGAGGCTGAAAGGCTTATCTTTCCTGGTGTTGGTTCATTTGGAGAGATGATGAGGACTTTGAATAAAAAAGGTTTTATAGAACCACTTCGGGAATACTTAAGGGCAGACAGACCTTACTTCGGTATATGTCTTGGCCTGCAGGCGCTTTTTGAGGAAAGCGAGGAGTCTTTCGGTATTTCAGGTTTGGGTTTTTTAAAGGGTAGGGTGAGAAGGCTAAAAACTGAACTACCTATCCCCCATATTGGCTGGAACAGTATAAAAGCAAGAAAACCATCCATGTTATTAAATGCATTAAAGGGCGACGAGCATCTATATTTTGTCCACTCATATGTTGTTGACCCCCAGGACCAATCGGTTGTTTTAACCACAACAGACTATGGTGAAGAATTTGTAAGCTCAATCCAGATAGGAAACATCGTTGCCACACAATTCCATCCTGAAAAAAGCGGTGAGGTGGGGTTAAAGATACTGAAAAACTTTCTATCAGGAGAGATGAGCCCTGTTTTGCCCCCTCGTATACTGAGCAAAACATCTCTTTCCAAACGTATCATTGCCTGCATGGATGTAAGGGAAAACGATACTGGAGAGCTTGTAGTTACAAAAGGTGACCAGTATGATGTGAGGGATGGGCAGACAAAAGAGGTGAGGAATTTTGGAAAACCCCATGTCCTTGCTGAAAAATACTACAGAGATGGGGCAGATGAGATTGCCTTCTTAAACATCACGGGTTTTAGACGCTTTCCCCTTTTAGACCAGCCCATGTTAGATGTATTGAAAGAGACATCAAAAAAAGTGTTTGTGCCTTTAACCATCGGTGGAGGTATCACATCATATAGTGATGAACATGGAAATTTTTACTCAAGCCTTGATGTTGCAACAGTTTATTTCAGATCCGGAGCTGATAAGATATCCATAGGTAGTGATGCGGTACTTATAGCAGAGAAGTTCCTTTATTACGGCATTAGAGGATACACAGCCATAGAAGAGATCTCAAGGGTGTATGGAAGCCAGGCAGTGGTGATTTCCATTGACCCTAAAAGAAGATATGTTTCAAACCCCTATGATGTGAGA
The DNA here is from genome assembly GCA_026416315.1 of Syntrophorhabdaceae bacterium. Classification (GTDB taxonomy): domain Bacteria; phylum Desulfobacterota; class Syntrophorhabdia; order Syntrophorhabdales; family Syntrophorhabdaceae; genus JAKORG01. Next base: position 2,973 of record JAOAFK010000031.1, read on the forward strand.
CACCATGTAATCCCCACAGAGTTGCCAGGACCCAATGGAGAAAGATATTGCTGGTTTCAGTGCACAATAAAAGGTGGCAGAGAAGAAAGGGAGATAGATGCCATAACCCTTGCGAGGATTTGCGAAGAGCTTGGTGCCGGGGAGATACTCCTTAATTCCATAGACAGGGATGGGACAAATCTTGGCTTTGATATAGAACTCATAAGGGCTGTTTCGGAACATGTAGGTATCCCTGTTATTGCCTCAAGTGGTGCAGGTGGGCCTCATCATTTTCTTGAGGTATTTTTACATACAAAGGCAGAGGCAGCCCTTGCTGCAGGTATTTTACATAGAGGCCAAACAACAATAAATGAAATAAAAGATCACCTATCAGGAAAGGTCTCCATAAGAGTTTAACATCTTACAATTTTGTAATCATCTACAAAAATGTAAGA
>JAOAFK010000035.1 GCA_026416315.1 Syntrophorhabdaceae bacterium
GACACTTGCCCATCCATTTAAAGGTTTCATATCCGCAGTTTTCACAGATAAAGATCGTTTTTTTACTCATGGCAGTAAACCTAAATGGAATTTTAAATAAGATAGCTGGTATTTCATAAACTTCACCATCCATGGCCTTGATCTGGGGAGTTCCTGGGGAGATATTTCAAGGGTGACCATCTCATCATAGCCCATTCTTCTTATAGTATTTAAAAACTTTGCCACAGGCATATTACCCCTTCCGAGGAAAAGGTGACTATCTGCGTCATTATAATCACTTATATGTATATTTTTTAACCTTCCTGTTTTGAAAAATCTCAAAAAGCCTACAACAGGGTCTATGCCGAACGTACCTAAATGGGTTGTGTCAAAGGTAAAATCTAGGTTTCTCTTGAGTCCGTATTCTATAAGGTCATTATAATCGTTTAGAATATACGGAGTTAGCATGAGTTTTTTACCAACACGGGGCATGTTCTCTATGGAGAGTCTAATGCCTTCTGCACCGAGGGATTTCTGAAAGTCTTCTACTTTTTTAAAAGACCTAAAGAATATAAGCTCAGCAGAGAACCATGAGGGGGGGTGAAAATTTATTAAATGTGCATTTAGCTCCTGGGCGATTTTTACTGTCTGCATTATTGCATTGGTTTTACTACCCCATGCATCTATCTTTAAAAACGGGGCATGGATTGAAAAAACTGGCAAAATCTCACAGCATTCTCTTACCATGTCGAGATAGTCAGGTCTATTTACCTGCCTATCGATTAGAAGTTCGCAGCCGTCAAAACCCGCTTCATTGGCTAAAATAAAAATTTCTTTCAGGGGAAGATAATAAAGACATCCTGTAGAAAAAAGGACCTTCATACTATGATGATACGTTCATCCGTATCTGTGAGAATTCTATATTTACCGTTTGAGATATGGACAGTATTTTCTATACCACATGCACCCTGTTTTGGAAATACCATTTTAGGTTCAATGGCCAGTACTGTCCCCTCTTCTATGGGATAATCATGGTTTGCGGCAATAAACGGAAATTCTGAGAGTTCAAGCCCTATTCCATGTGCTAAAAATCTTACCTTGTGCGGTTTATATCCAAGATAATAATCTCCATATCCTAATTTTTCGGCAAGTTTTTTTGAAAACTCAAAGAGTTCTCTACTTGTTAGGCCTTCAATAATCTTTTCAAGGACCTTGTAATGTATTTCCCTGCATGCTTCATAGGCATCTGTAAAAGGATTAGGCATGGAGCCTATGGCAAACATCCTCGTCTGGTCTGACTGGTATCCATGATAGCATATGCCGAAGTCTATTAAAATGGGCTCGTTTCTTTTGATCTTTTTCATGCTTGCACCCACTGGAAAAGCAGGAGACAATCCAAGGCCTCCCATGGGAGAATCTGACTGACTTACAATACTTCCCGTTCTGCCACTTAATACATGCCATGTGTATGCCTCGTAATTTAATGACCTCACCCTGAGCAGTCCTTCATGACCTAATGCCTTAGCATATGCCTCGAGTATCCCACCTAATTCGATTTCTGTCATACCTTCTGTCAATACTTCAGGGACATATTCGTATACCATCTTTTGGATGGCAGAAGCCCTCTCAATTAAAGTAAGTTCAAAAGCCGATTTTTTCTTTCTCAATTCCCTTGTAAGGGAGGAACAATTTATCAGGTTTACATTTCCTATGATGTCTCTAAATTTGATCACATCATTATATGGCACTACATCGAGTTGCAATCCCACATTTTTCATAGGTTTGATATGACTTATAATCTCTTTTATGGAACGAATAGAGACTATCCTTTCAAGGGGTGATTCCCTTTTTGCCCTCGTTATCTCTCTTTTAACAAAAAGGGTTGGTTCATCATCTACAGGAACAAACAGGAGTGCATCCTGCATTGTGCCGGAAAGATAATAGTAATCTATTTTGTAATGGAAGAAGGCACCATCCATGGATGCCTTCTCCATAAGTTTTTTAAGTCTATCAATCCTTGAATAAATCTCTTCTTTCGGTGCGTAAAGCATCAGATTTTTATTATTTATCCTTCCATACAGGTTTTCTCTTTTCCATGAATGCGGAAATGCCTTCTATAGCATCTGCTGTGGACATGCAACCTTTAAGGTATATAATCTCTGATGCCTTTAATGCCTGGAGGAAATCAAGATTGAGTCCAGCCTTAATGGCCCTTTTTGTCCATACAGCAACAGCTTTACTTTTGTTGAGATAATCAGCAAGGTATTTATCCACCTCTTCTTTAAAATTCTCAACAGGCAAAACCGCTGTGACAAGCCCTATGGACTGCGCCTCCTTTGTACTTATTATCTTGCCTGTTAAAAGAAGATCATATGTCTTCTGTAGACCAATAATCTTTGGAAACCAGGCAGCAG
>JAOAFK010000175.1 GCA_026416315.1 Syntrophorhabdaceae bacterium
GCAATTCTCTTTGATGATGAAGAGAATAAAGTCATAATAGATGATGGATTATGTTCAAAATGTGGGGTGTGCCTTTATGTATGTCCCATGATTTAAAGACATCGTGAATAAAAGGTTATCCATAATCATTATTACAAAAGACACAGAGGATCTCTTAAAAAATCTTCTTTACTCCATCTTATCTGATAAAAATTTAACGGGATTATTATCAGAGCTCATAATTGTTGATAATAACTCCCAGGATGGTACACGTGAAATGCTGGATAAAACTTTCCCGGAGATAATCTATATAAGGAATGAGAAAAATTTAGGTTTTGCCGCATCAGCAAATAAAGGATTTTTTCATTCCGCAGGTGATTATGTATTGTTTTTAAATTCAGATACGTTAGTTTTACCCCATGAGATTGAAAAAATGTTAGATTTTTTGGATAAAAATGATGATGTGGCTATATGTGCACCTCAACTCGTTTATGAAGATATGAGGCTGCAACGCTCATTTGCATATGTGCCGAAACTTATGTTTGAATTCATTCCCAAATCTGTTCTTGAAATAGTACTGCCAAATAAATATAAAGGTAAAAAGAGCAAAATTGAGTCACCTCAAGATGTGGAATCCCTTATCGGAGCCGCATTTCTTGTAAGAAGAAAGGTGTTCGAAATATTAGGAGGATTTGATGAAAGATTTTTCTTTTTTCTTGAAGAGACAGATTTCTGTATCAGGGCAAGAAACAAAGGGTTCAGGGTTGTTTTTTTTCCATTTTCGAAGATAATCCACCTTCAGGGAAAGACCATATCAAAGACATGGGTTAAAGGCAGGATTGAATACAATATATCCCTTTATAAATTTATAAAAAAGCACCATCAGTTATCTTACTTTTATCTCTTTGTGTGTGTAAGGTTTATTAAATCTTTTGTTATAACTGTATTAATGACAGTTTTCCCTATTTTGCTCATAAACAGGCATTTAAGAAGAAATTACAGATACTATTTAAGTCTTTTTACCTGGCACCTTAAGGGGTGTCAGGATAAAGAGGGAATAAGGAACTAAGTTTCAAGGACAAATATGACATCAAGGGTTACCCTATATTCCACAATCTTTCCATCTTCTACCTTTGCCCTCATATCTTTTACACGGATACCTGTTATACCCCTTAATGTCTTTGCTGCCCTTTTAAAACCCACAAGAACTGCATCATCAAAACTTTTTGGAGAACCTGCAACGACCTCGGTTACCCTTGCGACCCTACCTTCTGACCTCATGAAACCTCCTGTTTTTTTAATTTTTTAAAAACCTATCAGGAAGATATTTTTCTGTCAATATTTATTTATTCATTGCCAATTTGCATTTAATTTTTTATTATTGTATAGATGCCTTTTAAAAACAGAACTAAAGAAAAAAAAATAGATTATATTTCTGAGCTTTTAAAAATCGGCATTGCCCTCTCATCAGAACATAATATAGACAAGTTATTGACAATGATTGTTGAACAGGGAAGGAGATTAACCAATGCTGACGGGGGCACACTCTATATTATGAATGATGATAACTCTGCCCTTGAATTTGCTATTGTCCAGAATGCCTCTTTAAAAATTTATATGGGTGGAAAAGAAAAGCCTATAAAATGGAAGCCTGTAAGGCTTTACAATGATGATGGAAGTCCGAATTATGCCAATGTGTCATCTTATTGTGCCTTAACTGGAGAAATAGTTAATATTTCAGATGTTTATAATGCAAGGGGTTTTAATTTTGAAGGAACAAAAAATTTTGATGCAGGCACAGGGTATCGTTCCAAATCAATGCTTGTTGTGCCCCTTAGAAATCATGAGAATGATATAATTGGGGTGCTACAGCTTTTAAACTCTATTGATAGAAAGACAGAGAAGGTGATAAAGTTTTCAAAAAAAAGTGAGGAGATTGCCACCTCTCTTGCCTCTCAGGCTGCAATTGCCCTTACAAATAATAGGCTCATCCATGACCTTGCCAACCTATTTGATTCCTTCATAAGGGCCATCGCAGCCGCAATAGATGAGAAATCACCATATACAGGCGGTCATGTAAGAAGGGTTGTATGGCTCACCATGGCATTAGCTGAAAGGATAAATAATTGTAAAGATGGTTATTACAAGGATGTATTTTTTACCCCTGATGAAATGAACGAGCTGAGAATTTCTGCATGGCTTCACGATATAGGTAAGATTACAACGCCAGAGCATATTGTGGATAAAGCAACAAAATTAGAAACAATCTGTGATAGGATAACACTCTTAAAAACACGATTTGAAATATTAAAAAGGGACTATGAGATTAAACTTTTAAAAGAAAAAATTATGCCTGAATGCAAAAAAGTTATAAATATTCCAGATAAGGAATCTCATGAATATTATAATTCATTAAAAGAGGACCTTGATTTTCTTATTAAGGTAAATCAGGGTGCAGAGTTTTTAGAGGACAGTGCAATAGAACGTCTTAAAGCCATTGGCAAAAGAAGTTTTTTCATGGATGGTCAAGATGTCCCCCTTTTAACAGAGGATGAATTGTATAATCTCAGTATAAAAAGAGGTACCATAAACAATGAGGAGAGGATGTTGATTCAAAATCATGCTGCCCTCACTTATAAGATACTATCTGAACTCCCTTTTCCAAAAAAATTAAAACGTGTACCACATTTTGCCTCAACACATCATGAGTGTCTAAATGGAACTGGCTATCCTTTCGGTTTGAAGGAAGATGAACTTCCCATTCAATCAAGGATCATTGCCCTTGCCGATATATTCGAGGCATTAACAGCACAGGATAGACCATACAAAAAGGCAAAGGCCCTTTCCGAATCATTGAAGATCATGTCATTTATGGCAAGGGATAAACACATTGACCCTAAACTATTCGAATTCTTTATACAGGAAAAGATATATCTTGACTATGCAAGACAGGAATTATCACCGGCACAGATTGACATAGAAGATTTTAAATTATGATCTGGTACATACTTTCAAAATCAACCTAAAACTCAAAAAAACATCAGGTAATGTTGAGATAATATCTAATAATATGTTAAAACATTGAGCAATTTAAAAAAACTAAAAGGAAAGAAAATGAATATCCCCATGATAAATCTCAAAGAGCAATTCAGGCATGTTAAAAAGGACATATTTAAATACATTAATGAAATCTTAACAGAACAGAAACTCATTCTTGGGAAATACTGTGACCTTCTTGAAAAGACCATTGCCGATTATACAGGCGTTAAATATGCTATAGCCTGTGCAAACGGAACAGATGCCCTTATCCTTTCTTTAATGGCATTAGGTATAAAACAGGGTGACGAGGTAATAACAACACCATACACTTTTTTTGCAACGGCAAGCTCCATTGCCCTTTTAGGCGCAAGGCCTGTTTTTGTAGATGTCAAAATGGATGATTTAAATATTGATCCGGAATTGATAGTAAAAGCAATCACTGGCAGAACAAAGGCGATAGTGGTAGTCCATCTTTTTGGAAAATTATGCCATATGGATGAGATAGTAAGAATTGGAAAGACATACAGAATACCTATAATTGAAGATATGGCCCAGTCTTTAGGCGCCAGTTATTCAGGAAAAAAAGCAGGTAGCTTCGGTGATATTGCAGCACTCAGTTTTTACCCCACAAAGAATTTAGGAGGTATTGGTGAAGGGGGTATGGTATTAACAAATAGGGAAGACCTCGGTGAAAAAGTAAAAAAATTAAGGGTCCATGGGATGGGTGGCAACACCTATCACCATGAAATGATAGGTATAAACAGCAGACTCGATGAGATAAAGGCAGCAGCCATTTTTGCAAAGTTTCC
>JAOAFK010000236.1 GCA_026416315.1 Syntrophorhabdaceae bacterium
ACCTATCCCTTAATTCCATCTCTGTCAGCCTTTTTCTCTTTAAAATACCCATAAAATCATCTTCAGGCATGAAGGCCTTTATATCCATGATACCCCTGTCAAGTAAAATCACCTTTTTTTTATCAGGAAATATCCTCATGACAGTATCTTTGTATATCTCCTCGAAGGCAATCTGCATATCGAATATGGCCTCTTCATAAACTGAAACCTGTTTTGACCTGTCCATCTTTCTTCTATCTATTCCACTATTTGTAATGAGTGTTGCCGTCTCAGGGATTACAAATACCATGAACCCATGGTCTGATAGTTTTTCCGTAAGATATGCCAGGGAAGAACTCTTTCCAGAACATGGCCCCCCTGTAAGGACAATCATGAAAACAGGTTCAATCAATCTCGGTTTTGTGCTGCTATTCATAACTTTTGATTTTACTTAAGATTTTTAAATTTACATGGAGACACTCCAGTTGTCCTCTATGCCTATCCAGTCTCTGTATTTTTCCTCACCACCACGGACACTCCAGTCTGAATCAATGGTGAGCTTTGAACTGATTCCACCTCTTGGATTACATATCATGACAATTCTTATTCTGTCAGGCTCATATACTTCTTTTAGATGGTCATACATAACATTTATTAGTCTTTCGTAAGACACAACGACATCACGGAGTTGATATACATATTCCTTCAAAGATTTAAGTTCAATGAGCTTTTTCTTTGGATAAAATGTGATATAGACAACGGCAAAGTCAGGCTGTCTATTTCTTCCTAAAAAAGTAAACTCTGGTATCTTTATTTTAATTTCATACCCTTCGGTTGTGGGGTTCGGTATGGATTTAAGTATAGATTTATCTATATCTTTATAAGTCTTGATATGTTCGGCCATTTTCTCCTCCTGAAGAAAGCTCTTTAAAAAAGTCTCTCACCCTTTCTACTTTTCCACATGAATATTTACCCTCAGGACACCTGCCTCTTATACATGCAGGCCCTGCGTTACTGAATATTTTTGGTGCCACATCTTTAACTGCCTTTAACATCTCTAATGCCATCTCTCTTATCTCCCATTGTGCCCTCAAGCACAGCCGTTGTGTAAAAAAATGCAGCAACTCCCTTGCATTCATTGTTAGAATGATCTTTGTTTCAGTTGCGTTTGGAAGGACAAACCTTGCATCTTCATAGACTGATTCCCCTTTCCTTCCTTTTCTTATTAGGTTTTCCACAAGATAATTGTAAAACCTTTGGATTTCTTCCATAAAAGAAATGTATTTTTCTTTGAGTTCAGGCTCTTCTTCTATAGATGGAGGAATAATATATGAAAAGCCCTTATCCATGCCTACGTATCTCTGAGACTGTTGGCTGTAAGAGGCAAGCCTGTGTCTTACAAGTTGATGGGAACAGGCACGGGAAATACCCTCAACTGCGAATGTAAAGGTCGCATGTTCTATGGGGCTCATATGACCCATGTCAATGATCTTTTTTATAAAATCATTGCCCTCGAGGCTTGAAAGTCTTTTGTTTATATCATCAATACCTGAAGGGCTGTAGCAGAGTTTTGCTGCCAGGGCAACCACCTCATCGGGATTGGGTGTATAATTTATAAGCATTACCTTTAATTTTTTCTCCACAGTGAGCCCCTTAAAACTTTATACCTTTTTGTCTTAATTCTTCTGCCTTCTTTTTGGAGCATTCCTCGCATCTGAATTCAGGTTTTTTATCTTTTGTTTTATCATAGCCTTTAGTCTTAACAAGTCTGTAGCCTCTTGCGACCCTTCCACAATCCACGCATTTTACCTCATCCTTTACTTCCCATTGAGCCGCAAGCACATCTGAAGTAAAGATAAACTTATCCACCCA
>JAOAFK010000237.1 GCA_026416315.1 Syntrophorhabdaceae bacterium
TTTCCTCAAAAAGGAGAAAACTACACAGGTTATAATTGCAGCGAGGACAGACACGGCAGGAGTAAATCCCTTTACAAGAAATACAACAATGGCAATAAGGGGTAAAAAATGAAACCAATACATTTTTGTTAATTCTTTTAAGGTTTGTTTCTTTTCAAATGCAACAGCTTTCAGGCCAAATTTCTTTGCGTCGAATTCTACCATAAGGAGAAGCCCCCAGTAGTAAAGTGCAGCGGGGATAAGGGCAAGTTTTATCACATCCACATAACTAATTCTTAAAAATTCTGCTATTAAAAAGGCAGCAGCACCCATAACAGGTGGTGTTGTAATGGCACCCATACCACCTGCTGCAAGAAATCCTCCGGCATTATCCTTATCATATCCTGCCTTTGACAGCATAGGATAGGCTACAGAACCTATTGCAACTGTATTTGCCACACCTGAACCAGATGCCATAGCAAGAAGATATGAGGTAGCTACCACTGACCTGCCTGCTGCAGTGGGTTTTTTACCCATGGCAGTGAAGGCAAAATCCACATAGAATTTACCTGCACCTGATGCAGTGAGGAATGCCCCAAATATGGTGAACATGATAATTATGGATGATGACACATCAATTGGCACTCCAAAGATACCTTCTAATGTCATATACATATGACCCACAATTCGCTCTATATCATATCCTCTATGGGTCCATGGGGCAGGCAGCATAGGTCCCACATAGGCATAAACAAGAAAAATAATACATGCAATAGGCATGATTAAGCCTGAGCTTCTCCGTGTTGCCTCAAGAATAAGAATAATGAAGGCAACACCAAGTATCTTATCCCACAACTCAGGTGTTACTGCACGATATATGAAATCTTCAAAATCAATAAGCATATATAGAATACATGCAATTCCCACAAGGGCAAGGAAGACATCAACGAAATTTATCTTTCCTTTATATTTCTTTGCCATGGGGTAATAGAGAAAAGAAAGCACTATCATAAAGGCAACATGTAAACCTCTTAGAATCTGAGTTGTCACAGGAAATATGGTAGCATAAATGGCAAAAAGTGACATGGCAACTGCAAGGGTGGTTATTGCTATATTCCAGAAGCCAGTTACCTTTCTTGTTACGCCTTCTTCTTCTTCAATGATCTCCTCAAGTTTTTTCTTTTGCTCTTCCGTTAACTGCTCGGTAGCCTCATCAAGAATGGACTTTTCTTTATCAACCATGTATTACCTCCATAAACAGTATTTAAAGAACATTATTAAAGGGATTCTTCTCAGTCTTATACGAACACTTCCATGAAAGTCCCTAAACTGAGATATCATAAACACCTTATCTTTTACATATAAAGTGTGTTTTCCTATACTATCCTTTGGGATACTAAATTCTTTAATGATAAGCTTTATATTATCCTTTTTCTTACCTTCTATTCCAAAATATTCAAGGGCTGCATAATTTGTATCAACATGGTATAGAATTAAACTCCCATCTTCAACAAAAAACTTCTCAATTACTGGTACACCAAACATGGAATGCGTATACTGTAAGATAATTTCATCTTTATTTCTAACCCTTATTGGCCAGCCTCCTTCTCCTATTTCAAGAACCTGTACTTTCACTATAAAGCTGAAGAGAAGAATGATAAACAAAAAAAAGAGGGGATACAGAATAGTTTTTTTAATTCTGTATCCCTTATGTTTTTTACACAGGGACGTTGAACCCTCTTTCTTTAAAGAATTTCTGCGCACCCTTGTGATAAGGAACTGCTTTATTTGATGCACCATCTGTCAAATTGATATTAAGGGCTTCTTTATGGATTGCTGCAAGTTCCTTTAAATGATCGAATATAGCCTTGAGCACATTATAAACAATATTTTCATCTAGATCCTGATGGCACATCAGTAAATTGCCCACCGCTGCTACTTGGGTGTCATATTCAATTCCTGTATAGACTTTTTTAGGGATTACAGATTTGTAATAAACAGGTCCATATTTCTCTATCATTTTAGGTATAAGTTCGTCATGGGAGATAAGAACCATCTTTATACCAGGGGAAGCTGCAAGATCAAGCACAGAAGATGTGGGAACCCCTCCATCCCAGAAATATGCATCAATCTTACCATCTTTTAAGGCACCTGCAGACTCTGATGCACCAAGTCTGTCTCTTTTTATATCCCTATCAACATTTATGCCTGCTGCTTCAAGCACCCTTAATGCCTTAACCTCTGTTCCACTTCCTGGGGCACCTGTAGAAACCCTTTTTCCTTTTAGGTCTGAAACCTTCTTAATGCCTTTTCCTTCCACTGTCACCACATGCATAAGATTTGGATAAAGAACAGTAACTGTCCTTAATGGAATTGGTTTACCTTTAAAATGACCAAGACCTTTGTAGGCATCGTAACCTGAATCACCCATAACAAATCCAAAGTCAGCCTTCTTTGCTCCCAGTAATTTACAGTTATCCACAGAGGCAGCAGTTACTTCAGCTGCAGCCTCAACACCTGCATATTTTGTTGCTAAACTTGCAATCCCACCCCCCATTACAAAATATACCCCGCCCATACCACCTGTTGCTATTGAGATCCTTTTTTTCTCCTGACCGAATACATGTGCTGGATTTCCCAGTATCATTGCACCACCTGCAACACCTGTAAGTTTTAGAAAATCTCGCCTACTGATCTTCTTACCATTTATGATGAAAAAATCATTGCCCATAACAACCTCCTTTTTTTTGATTGATATATATTCTTGAAAGTTTTTACAATCATATGGCATCATATACAAACTTGTCAATATTTTTAAACCAGAATAATTTATTTTTTATATTTTTGGAGATGGATACCAAATTAAATAGCTTGACCTTGGCCTATTCATAATGATAAATAGAAACCTAATATCTTTTTAACACCGAACAAAAAACCAAAAATATGGATTTATGAAGGGAGAAGATGTAATGACAAATAAAATGGAAATTGCCGATAAATTGATGTCCCTTGAAGAGGCTGTAAAAAAATTCATAAAAAACGGAAGTCAAATTGCATTAGGTGGATTTACTGTTATGAGAAACCCTATGGCACTGGCATACGAGATTATAAGACAGGGCATAAAAGACCTTCATATAGTTTGTCATTCTCATGGTCAGGCACTTGATGTTTTAATTGGTGCAGGCTGTGTAAAGAGACTGGAAATTGCATATGGAGGGGCCGGAAGGTATGCACCTACCTGTATAAGATTTAAAAAGGCAATACAAAACGGTGAAATAGAGTTTGAGGATTATTCTAATTACCAGATGAGCTTAAGATTTCTTGCAGGTGCTTTAAATATACCATTTATTCCTACAAAATCAGGTCTCGGTTCAGATTTATTGAACTATGAAGGATTTTCAAAAGAAGTAAGAAAAGAAAGAAAGGTAGCCCCAAAAAAATTTGAAATAATGCAGAATCCCTTTATTGAAGAAAAGGATGAAGTTGTACTTTTGCCTGCCTTAAATCCTGATGTAACTCTCATCCATGCACAATATGTTGGTGAAGATGGCACTGTCCGTATAAAGGGTTTAACTTTTGCAGATATCGAACAGGCAAAGGCGGCAGACTATGTCATTGTAACATGTGAAGAAATTGTACCCCGTTCTTATATAAGACTTGATCCAGACCAGAATTCCTTGCCACCGTTTTTTGTGGATGCCATTGTAAAGGTTCCGTATGGAGCACATCCAACTGGCTGTTTTGCCTTTTATGATTATGACCCTAAACATTTGAATATGTACAGGGAATATGCCAACGATGATAATAAATTTAAGGAGTATCTTGAAAGATGGGTTTATGGTGTCAAGACCCATGAAGAATATCTAAACAAAGTAGGAACTGAGATGCTCATAAAAATTAAAGCAAACCCGATTATTGGTTATGCCGTTGGTCTTGATAGAAGATAAAAAGGAGGAAAGATATGTCTTTAGCATACTCAGATAATGAAATGATGGCAATAAGTGCAGGCAGATTTATAAAAAACGGAGATATAGTATTCGCTGGAACAGGTGTTTCCATGCTTGCTGCAACGGCTGCAAAGAGAATTTATGCGCCAAAGGCGGTTGTATTTTTTGAAACAGGTGGCATAGACCCATCCCTTGATGAAATTCCCATGGCCGTATCAGACTTAAGAGTAATGAGTGGCACATGTTTGAATTCAGGACTCATTGAGGCATTTTCCATTGTGGGCCACAGAAAACTCCATACAATTGCTTTTCTTGGGGCAGCCCAAATAGATAAATATGGAAATCTCAATACCACATCCATTGGTGACTACCATAGGCCGAAGACAAGATTTTCCGGAAGCGGTGGTGCCTGCGACGTGGCATCTTTTGCATCAGGTGTCATTACATTTATGCAACATGAAAAAAGAAGATTTGTGGAAAAACTCGATTACCTTACAAGTGTGGGCTGGTATAAAGGTGGTAATTCAAGGCAGGAGTTAGGCTTAACAAGAGGGGGTGCCCTTGCAGTTGTAACAAATCTTGGGGTTATGCGATTTGATGAGAAGACAAAGGAGATGTATCTTGCAGAATATTATCCTGGTGTAACAGTTGAAAAAATTAAAGAAAATACTGGGTTTGAGATCGACGTATCAAGGGCAAAGGAGGCTATACCCCCAACAGAAGAAGAGCTAATGATTTTAAGAAACGAGGTAGATCCACAGAGATTGATCTGTAAGGCCTGAAATTGATCAAAAATGGAAAAAACATTTTTTCACAAGGCAATAAATTTCTTGACAAAATTACACATGTAAAGTAGAAGTAACTTATTAAGATTGTATACAGTATCCAATTTTTTATAGGGCAGGTTAAAAAGGGGGTGAGACATAATAAATCTCTAAAAAATAAATAAAAAAAAGGGGGTTAAAAGATGATCTATAAAAAATTTTTAACAATTTTTATTGCTATTTCTTTTGTACTCAGCATCTATCTGCTTATTCCACAAAAATCCTTCGCCCAGGCACCAATTGTTTTGAAATATGCAAATTTTCCTCCTGCTACTACATTTCCCTGCGTCCAGATGGAAAGATGGGCTAAAGAGGTAGAAAAGAGGACAAACGGAAAGGTTAAGGTCCAGACATTCCCTGGAGGAACACTACTTCCTGCAAAAAGCATTTTTGATGGAGTTGTTACTGGCACAGCAGATATCGGCAACTTTGCCATGAGTTATCAGCCAGGTCGTTTCCCCGTTTCAGAGGCCATTGATTTACCCATAGGATTTTCAAGCGCAACCGCTGCAAGCCTTGCTTTGTTCGATCTAATAGAAAAATATAACCCAAAAGAGTTTGAAAAAGTTAAAGTGCTCACGCTTTTTACATGTCCACCTGCGGATATTATGTCAAAAATACCTGTTAAGTCTTTAAAAGACTTAAGGGGTCTTGAATTAAGGGCATCTGGCACAGGCGCAGAAGTTTTAAAAAGATTAGGTGCAACCCCTGTGGGCATGCCGCAATCCGAGGCACCGGAGGCTATACAGAAAGGTGTTGTTAAAGGAAATGTCTCATCCATGGAGATTTTAAAAGACTTTAATTTCGCTGCATATCTCCCATATGCAACAGAGGCAAATCTTTTTGTTGTATCCTTTGCAGTGGTCATGAACAAAGATAAATGGAATTCTATGCCAGATGATGTAAAAAAGGTTCTCGATGGTTTAAGACGTGAACAGGCAGAATGGACAGGAAGATATGTGGACAACCATGTACAGGAGGCACTGAAGTGGTCAAAAGAAAAATACAACCATCAGCTCTTTAAATTTTCCGAAGCTGATATGAAAGAGATTGAAAGATTGACAAAACCTATGATCGAAGACTACATAAAAAGAGTCAATGCCATGGGCCTTCCTGGTGAACAGATAATAAAAGATGTGTACGCACTAAAAGAAAAATACGAAAAACAGTATAAAAAATAAAAAATTGTCCCTGCAGAAACACATATATATCCTCTGCAGGGACACAATTAACCCATAAAAAACCTCAATTAAGGTGAATATCTATGAAACACATTATAAAATTTAATGGATATCTAAATAGATTTCTTGCCTTTTTCAGCGGCATTGCAATCCTTATACTCACGACAATTGCTGCAGGGAATATGCTGTTGAGGATTGTATATGTACCCATAAACGGCTCATACGAACTCATTGGTTTTTTTGGTGCAGTGGCAGTAGGCTTTGCCCTGGGATATACCCAGATTAGAAAGGATCATATCATAGTCACCATTTTCAGCGATAGATATCCAAAAAAATTGCAGCCATTTCTTGATGGCATAAACTATGTGATAAACACATTCTTTTTTAGCCTTGTTTCTTGGCAGACATTTAAATGGGGCATGAAAATTCAAAAAACTGGTGAATTATCCGAGACTTTAAAAATCATCTTTCATCCATTTGTATATTGTCTTGCAATTGGCTTTGCAGCATTAAGCTTAACATTGTTTATTGACTTTTTGATACTCTTCTATAAGGAGAAAAAGGCATGATTACACCCCTTACAGGTCTATATGGAACACTTTTGATGCTTGCAGTAATGTTATTTTTGAGAATCCCTGTGGGTTTTGTCATGGCATTTATGGGATTTTTCGGGCTTGTTTATGCCATATCATGGGATGCAGCCCTGGGAATGATAGGCACAGACCTATGGCAGACATTTTCTTCATACGGATTAACGGTAATACCCATGTTTATACTTATGGGGCAGATATGTTTTTATTCACAGGTTAACGAAAGGCTGTATAACGCTGCATATAAATGGTTTGGCCACATCAAGGGTGGCCTTGCCATAACAACAGTTATGGCCTGTGCGGGATTTGCTGCCATATGCGGATCCAATACAGCAACTGCTGCAACCATGACAACAGTTGCCTTACCAGAGATGAGAAAATATAACTATTCCCCCATATTAACATCCGGTTCAATTGCCGCTGGCTCCACCCTTGGAGTTGTAATTCCTCCAAGTGTTGTCCTTGTTGTATATGGAATATATACTGGCCAATCCATAGGGAAACTTTTTTTTGGTAGTTTCATACCCGGTGTGATCCTTGCGATCCTCATGGCGATTATTGTTTACATTATGTGTATTGTACATCCTGAATGGGGTCCCAAAGGACCTATCCATACAACATATGAAAAAATCAAGGCAATACCAGATGCCGTAGATATGGTTGTTATGTTTGGTATCATAATGTACAGCTTATATGCAGGGCTTTTTACACCTTCAGAGGCAGGTGCAGCAGGTTCTGTTGTTGCCATTATAATAAGTCTTTTAAGAAGAAAACTCACATGGAAGGGGTTCTTAGGTGCTGTTATTGATACCCTCAGGATAACCTGTATGATATTCATGCTTGTAGCGGGTGCGGTTCTGTTTGGACGTTTTCTTGCAGTAACAAGACTTCCCTATGTTGCCGCAGAATGGGTTGCAGGGCTGCCTGTTCCTCACTGGATGATATTCTGGGCCATGATGATCATATACATCATTGGCGGATGTGTGATGGATGCCTTGGCATTTTTGCTGATCACAGTGCCCATTTTCTTTCCAGTGGCCCAGCAGATGGGATATGACCCCATATGGTTCGGTGTTGCCATAACCCTTGTCACAACCATGGGTGCTATAACACCACCTGTTGGGATCAGCGCATACATCGTATCAGGTATGGCAAAGGATATACCCCTTTCAATAGTATTTAGGGGTGTGCTGTGGTTCATCCCGTCTTATATAATTACAATAATACTTATTGAAATTTTTCCATCTCTTGTGATGTATTTAGCCAATATTGTAAGGTACTAATATCAAAACATGTACCTTCTCATATTAATATTCAGCACAAGGCCAACTGATATAAGGATTGATAAAAGTGATGAGCCACCATAGCTTATAAAAGGTAGTGGAATGCCCACCACAGGAGCAAGATGTATCGCCATCATCACATTTATTAAAAACTGAAGAAATATCATTGTAGCCACGCCAAATGCAACAATAGAACCCATCTCATCATTTGCAGACTGGGCAATTTTTATACATCTCCATATAAAAGATGCAAAAAGCAAAAAAAGTATGATAGAGCCCAAAAAACCCCATTCTTCTCCGAAGACGGTAAAGATAAAATCTGTATGATGCTCGGGGATGAATTGCAGTTTATGCTGGGTCCCTTGCATGTAACCTTTCCCGAAAAACTTTCCAGAACCTACAGCAATCATCGCCTGTTTCGCATGATAACCAAAACCAGATGGGTCTGCATCTATATTGATAAAACTGAGTATCCTCATCTTCTGATAGGGTTTCATGACAAAATGCCACGCTAAAAATGGTGCAACCGCTCCTACAACACCAAGCACTGCATAAGTTGTTTTTTTTAATCCCACAAACCATAAAATACAGAGACTTGTCATGATGATGATTATGCCAGTCCCTAAATCCGGCTGTTTTATAATAAGTATGGCAGGTAAAAAAGTAATGCCGAGGGGAAATAGTACATCTTTTAAACCAAGTGGTAGGTTCTGTTTTTTCTTCTCATGCAATATTTTTGTCAGATACAAAACGAGAATTGGTTTCATAAATTCCGATGGCTGGATGTTTATACCAAATATATTAATCCACCTCCTCGCACCACCTGCTACCAACCCTATTATTAGAACAATAATAACCAGAAAGAGCCCTGCAAGATAAAACCATTTTGCATTATTCACAATTACCTTGTAATCGTAATGTAGGATAATTATTATCACCCCAACCCCTATTAAAAAGGCAACAAGCTGTTTTATAAGATAGCCATAAGAACTGCTATAAAAAGAGCTTGTGGCACTTATGAGATTGATTATACCAATTAAAAAAATGGCAAGTCCGTTTATAATGAGGTACCAATCAAGATGATAGACCTTTCTCTTATCTATTCCCATTAAGTTTCGCCTCTTTTATTTCCTTCTTTTCTTTAAACAGTGTTTCTGCTACTGCCTTTGCCACCGGTGCTGCTGCAGATGAACCATGCCCCCCATATTCTACAAGCACTGAAACGGCAATGGAAGGTTCTTCGGAAGGGGCATAGGCAATAAACCATGCATGGTCTCCCAAATTTTTACCTTTCTCACCCACTGACTGGGCCGTCCCTGTCTTTCCACTCATACTTACATGTTGAATCCTACTTCCATAAGCTGTACCACTTCCTTCATTCACCACACCCCTCATCCCTTCTTTTACAATCCTTACGGTATCCTTTTTTAAGTTTATACTCGCATTGATAACAGGTTCAAATGTTTTTACTACCTTTCCTTCCGGAGATACTATCTTTTTAACTATTTGTGGCCTATAATTTACCCCTTCGTTCGCAACAAAAGAGGCGAGTTGCACAAGTTGAATCGGTGTAAGCCATACAGCACCCTGGCCAATAGCCACAGATAACGTTTCTCCCTCATACCATGGTGTTTTATAAACCCTTTGTTTCCATTCAGAAGAAGGTATAAGTCCATCTTTTTCTCCTGGGAGGTCTATTCCTGTCTTTTTACCAAGGCCGATTATCTCAGCCATCTCGTGAATCCTGTCAACACCTAATTTTAAACCAAGATTGTAAAAATATACATCACAGGACTCAACAATGGCCCTGTGGATATTAACAGATCCATGTCCTCCTTTTTTCCAGCATTTAAATACCCTCCCACCATAAGGCATACCTCCTTTGCATGAAAAAGTTGTTTTCTCATTGATGAGCCCTGTTTCCAGTCCCTTCAATGCCAAAAGTATCTTAAAGGTAGAGCCTGGAGGGTATCTACCTTGGGTAACCCTATTCTGGAGTGGATGTCTTGGGTCAAGGGCTATCTTCTGCCAGTCCTCTTTTGATATTCCTGATGTAAATTTGTTTGGGTCAAATGCTGGTCTACTCACAAGGGCAATGACCCCCCCTGTCTTCGGATCAACAGCAATACATCCACCTCTTTTATTCTCTAATGCCTTATCTATAACCTCCTGAATCTCTAAATCAACATTTAGATATATACTATGTCCTGGAATCGGCTCTTTTATATCAAGGGTTCTTATTTCTCTTCCCATGGCATCAACTTCAACCCTTTTTTCACCATCAACACCTCGTAGATATTGTTCATATGCCCTCTCAAGTCCATATCTACCAATAAAATCACCAGGCGAATAATTCTTAAACTCCTTTTTTTTCAATTCTTCATCACTTATCTCCGATACATAACCTATCAGATGGGCAAATGTTTTTCCATAGTTGTAGTACCTTTTCGGCTCTATTTGAATCTGTACACCAGGTAGGTAGATTCTATGGGCCTCAACCTTTGCAACATCGTCCATTGTTACATCTGATTTTATCTTTACAGGAAAGGAGGGCGGCATATTGCTGGCTGCCTTTAATTTATTTATAATTTCATCCCTTTCAATTTTCATAAGATTTGCCAGCCCATCTACTGTCTGATTAAAATCTTTTATATCTTCAGGCACAATATAAATATTAAAGGATGGCCTTGTCTCGGCAAGAACCTTCCCATTTTTATCATATATAACACCTCTTGGTGCCACCACCTTTTTAACCCTTATTCTATTCTGTTCAGAGAGCATTCTCATCTCTGAACCCCTCATAATCTGAAGATCCCAGAGCCTTATAAGAAGCACTATTATAAAGAAAATAAGTATCCGCTTGATCCACACATATTTACTGTCAATTATAGTGTTTCCATCCTTGACAAAATGCTCCAAGATAACCTTCCTCAGTCTTTACTAAAAAATTTCATATTAAGAAAACCAACAAATGAAAAAATAAATATGGCCAAAAAACCAGTAAAAACTGCATTTGGAAGCATAAAAAAAAGGATGTTTTCTATATGCCTTGATTCTCCTTTTGCAATCCATGAAAGAAATGCATATATAAGGGATTCACACACCACAGCACCAGCGCAAACATACGAAAAGCTGTATTTTGAATCAATGAATAGTTTATTCTTAAAAAAGAGGGTCAGCAAAAAAATCAACACCTTTAAAAATATCATTGAGCCGTCGGGAGAAGCGGAAAGTATCTCCTGGATAACCCCCATAATCACAGAAACAATAAGTCCAGCGCCTGTATTTAAAAAAAAGGTAGTATAAACAATCATGGGTATTGTCACATCAGGTTTTAAAAATTCTGCTGGAATATAAGAAAGTAGTGATGATTCAAGAAAAGAAAGAATAATACCCATAAGAATGAAAATATAGACTTTCATCGCCTTTTGATAACTATCACCTCATCCAGTCTTTTGAAATTGTTATAAGGCATTACCTCAATATCATAAAAGATCCCTGCCTTATTTTTATTAACAGCAATGACTATACCTGCAGGTATACCCTTTGGATAGATTCCGTCTTTTCCCGATGTGACAAGTTTATCACCGACTTCGATCTCGTCGTTTTTTGTTATATATTTCAATCTCAAAACATTATGATCAGTTCCTTCAAGGATTCCCCTTGTCTCCCTACCTTCCACATTTACATCTACAGATGAATTCGCATCACCAATAGTCATCACCTTAGAATGCCATTTATTAACCTCCACAACCTGACCTACAATACCTTTTGGGGTAATAACTGGCATCCTTTCCTTTAATCCATCATCCCTTCCTTTATCAATGATCATGCATTTAAACCAGTTCTTTACATCTTCGCCAATAATCCGTGCAACAGTATAATTTCCAGGGTTTTTTTCTGTTAACTTTAAAATGCTCTTTAACCTTTTATTTTCCTCTTCAAGGTCGTGTATTTTCTGGTTTTCAAGCTCCAATTCCCCAATCCTTTTTTTAAGCATATTGTTTTCTTTTTTTGTATCAACCAGGTTTATATATGTATTAAAAAGGTATTTTATCCCATCCAAAGGTCTACCGAAAATTTTTAATGCAGGGCCTGCTATTTCACCGCAAAAAACCTTTATTTTTGAATAATTTTTTAAAAATACAGGGGTTCCTGTAAATATAAAAAAAGAAACAACAAGTATGAGTATTGAAGAAATGATAACTATTAAAGGGGCTTTCAATTTATTTTCAATCTAAATTTTACAGTATCGAGTCTAAAAATATGTGGCTATCTCTTTTAATAGTTCAACTTCATCAAGTGCCTTTCCAGAACCTTCAACCACAGCAGTAAGAGGATTATCAGCTATAATTACAGGTAGTCTTGTAACCTCCTTTATAAGGAGGTCAAGATTTCTAAGCAAAGCACCTCCACCGCTTAAAACAATACCCTTATCAACAATATCAGATGCAAGCTCAGGGGGTGTCCTCTCAAGGGCAATACGAACAGCCTCTACAATGGCATTTACAGGTTCAGTAATGGCCTCCCTCACTTCTTTTGATGAAATTTCAAGTGTTTTAGGTATACCGCCTACAAGATCCCTTCCCTTAATCTCCATAACAAGTTCTTCTTCATTTGGACCGGGATACGCTGAACCAATTTGAATCTTTATCTGTTCAGCTGTTCTTTCGCCTATCAAAAGGTTATATTTTCTCTTTACATACTGGATGATGGCCTCATCTATCTTATCGCCCGCAACCCTTACAGAATTACAATATACAATACCGGCAAGGCTTATAACAGCCACCTCTGTTGTCCCTCCCCCTATGTCCACAATCATATTTCCGCTTGGCTCTGTTATAGGCAATCCCACACCTATTGCCGCAGCCATAGGTTCTTCGATGAGATAGACCTCCCTTGCTCCGGCAGACTCTGCAGACTCCTTTACTGCCCTTTTTTCCACCGGGGTTATACCTGAAGGAATGGAGATAACAATTCTTGGTCTTGCATATGATTTTTTATTATGCACACGCTGAATAAAATATTTCAACATGGCCTCTGTTATTTCAAAATCTGCTATAACTCCGTCCTTTAAAGGTCTAATAGCGGTGATATTGCCAGGGGTTTTCCCAAGCATCTTTTTTGCCTCATCACCGACAGCAATTACCTTTTTTGAACCTTTAGAGTCTCTATGGACAGCCACAACAGATGGTTCGTTTGATACAATACCCCTACCTTTAACATAAACAAGTGTATTTGCAGTCCCTAAATCTATTGCAAGGTCTTTAGACATGATACCGAATAAAGATTCAAACATTTTTATATCCTTTTTTCTGCATTAAAATATTGAAAAAGCTTTTTTAATATACTATTTTAGATTTTTAAAATCAACATACAGGTGAGAGAATGTTAAGATTTATGAGAAAACATGCAACGAGTTTTATGATAAAGGCACTATTTGCTATTATCATTATTGTTTTCATCTTCTGGGGTGTGGGATCCTTTAGGGAAAGAGATAAGGTAGTAGCAGAAGTAGGTCCATACAAAATCTATTACACAGAATATGCAGACACATATAAAAGGTTTTTAAACATGTACAAAATGATCTATAAGGATAACCTCGATGAGAATATTTTGAATTCTCTAAAAATAAAAGAAAAGGTCATGGATGATCTGACAGATAGATACATCATGCTTATCATTGGGAAAAAAATGGGTATCCATGTATCCGATAAAGAACTCAATGAACATATCACATCCATGAATGCCTTCAAAAGAGACGGAAAGTTTGACCAGAAATTATATGAAGAACAATTGAAAAGATTCAATCTGGATCCTAAAAAGTTTGAAGAAGGGGAGAGAATATCCATTATAACAACGAGATTGATAAATGTTCTTATAGACAACGGCGTATTTTTAACAGAAGAAGATCTATGGAGGGCATACATAAATGAAAAAGGCCAGGTGGATCTATATTATAGTGTTGTTGACCCTGATGATTATAAAGGGAATGTTAATGTATCTGAAAAAGAATTAGAAGAGATATATGAAAAGGAAAAAGGCTCGTTTAAAGGTGAAAATTTATACAGATTAAAACTTATAATACTTGATGAAAAATCAAAGCTCAAAGATGATGATGTGTATCTCACATTAATTAAAACACAAGATTTCGAGGGATTTGCAAAAAAGAATGGCCTTGATATCATAGAGATCAACGACATGAAGGAAAGTGAGCTCATAAACAGGTTTAAAAACTTAAACATCAAGGAATGGTTTAAAGGCTTAAAAAAGGGTGATATTTCATTACCTATTAGACTCGATAACAGATCTTATATATTTAAAATAATAGATATCATAGAAGGGAAACCCATAGAGAAATCAGTGGCATTAAAACAGATAAGGGAGAAAATGGTTCAGAAAAAGGCAAAAGAATATGCGAAAGCCATTGCTGAGGAGAAGATAAAGAAAAAGGACTTTAAAGTATCAAAAACCACAGGTTTTATTCCAAGGAATGCCACTTCAATTCCAGGCCTCGGGCAGATCCCGCCTGAATATTTGGGTCTATTAAATCTTTCTGAAAAGGAACCCATATTTAGTAAACCTGTGGAAATTGGTGGTAAATATTATATTTTTTCCTTTAAAGACGAAAAACTACCGGATAAAAAAGAATGGGAACGAGATAAAGAACTATACAGGCGTTTTGTTACATCAAAAAAAGGTGAGGAGCTTGTGAGGTCATTTCTTGAAGAGATGAAAAAAAAGGAAAAGATAAAGATAAACTGGCAGGATATTTAGCCATTTTGATGTTTTTAAATTATGTTGATACTCGGAATAGATACATCATGTGACGAGACTTCTGTTTCAGTGATAGATGGAAAAAATAATATTCTTTCAAGCATTGTCTCAAGCCAGATTGACCTTCATAAGAGATTCGGAGGTGTTGTTCCGGAGATTGCCTCAAGGAAGCATGTAGAAATTATAGATAGCATTTTTCATGAGGCAATAGATAAGGCGAATATATCAAAAGAAAATATAGATGCAATAGCGGTGACCTATGGACCTGGGCTTATAGGCTCAGTCCTTGTTGGTCTCTGTTTTGCCAAGGGGCTTTCCTTATCCCTTAATAAACCATTAATAGGAATAAATCATGTAGAGGCCCATGCGATGAGTATCTTTCTTGAAAAAGACATTGAATTTCCGTTTATTTCTCTTATTATCTCTGGTGGTCATACATGCATCCTTTTGATGGAAAAACCCTGCAATTACAGAGTTATTGGAAGTACAAGGGATGATGCGGCAGGGGAGGCATTAGACAAAATTGCAAAATTTTTAGGTCTCGGATATCCAGGCGGTCCTATCATAGAAAAACTGTCACAAAAAGGAAATGCAGATTATGTATTGTTTCCAAGGCCTATGGCGGATGAGGATAATCTTGATTTTAGTTTTAGCGGACTGAAGACAGCTTTTATTAACTGGGCAAAAAGACATAAAATTTCAGATGGCAATATCCACCATGTATTGGCCTCTTTTCAGGAGGCCATATTTGATTCTCTGTTTGGAAAATTAATGAAGGCATCAAAAAGATATAATATTAACAGGATTGTTGTTGCAGGCGGAGTTGCATCGAATTCAATGTTAAGGACTTTCTTTAATGAAAAGGCAAAAGCAAACAATATAGAACTTTTTTTCCCTTCACCTATTAATTGCACTGACAATGCTGCCATGATTGCAGTAACAGGATACTTCTATTATAAAAATGGTTTTCTATCGCCAATTGATTTAAAAGGTTTTTCAAGGATGGTTATAAAAGCCACTCCATAAAAAATGCTCAAGAAACACCTCTCACAGCATCTTATAAAAGACAAAAACCTTTTAAAAAAGATGGTTCTTCTCTCAAAGATCACAAAAGAGGATACTGTTGTTGAGATAGGGGCAGGTCAAGGTGATCTAACAAGATATCTCTGCGAATATGCGGGTTGTGTGTATGCAATTGAGATAGATAGATCGTTTAAAAGACATCTCGAAGCCCTGTTAGATGAATATAAAAATTTAAATCTTATGCTATGTGATTTTCTTGAAATAAACTTACCTAAACTCTGTAATGACATATCAAAACCAAAGATAAAAATTTTCGGAAATATTCCGTATAAAATTACAGCACCTATCCTGTTTAAGCTCATTGAAAATAGAAGTGTAATATCAGATGCCTTTCTCACAGTTCAGAAAGAATTCGGTGAAAGACTTACTGCAAGGCCTTCAAATAAAATTTACGGAGCAGTATCTGTTGTTTGCCAACTTGTGGCAGATATTAAGATTTTATTAAAACTTAAATCCCATATATTCATTCCACCACCTAAAGTGGACAGTGTTTTTTTGTCTATGATATTTAAAGGTCAATGTGATAGGATAACAGACAAACATATCAAATTTATACGAAATTGCTTTGAGAACAAAAGAAAATATATGAAAAATACCCTAATAAAACATTATGGACCTGATAAAGTTAAAAGGCTATATAACGAACTTAATCTCTATGAATCTATCCGTGCAGAGGAGCTTGAGCCTCATAAATTTTTAGAAATCTTTGAGTTTCTCCATGAATAGTAAAAAGATAATCGGTTTTACAACAACGATTCCAGTGGAAATCATCTTTGCAGGTGGATATATGCCATGCGATTTAAATAATATCTTTATTACAGATGAAGAACCCATGAAGTTTATAGAAAAGGCCGAAAAGGATGGCTTTCCCAAAAGTATGTGCAACTGGATAAAGGGCATTTATGGTGTTGTCATGGAAAAAAATATAGACACCGTTATTATGGTCATGGAAGGCGATTGCAGTAACACAAAAGCCCTTGCGGAAATTTTAGAATTCAAAGGCATAAATATCATACCATTCTCTTTTCCTTTTGATAAGGATAGAGATGTCCTGAAAAGGGAAATGGAAAAGCTCACTGAAGCACTGAAAGTGGATAAAGAAACTCTGATTTCAACGGAAAAAGAGATAGTTAGAGTAAGGAAGATACTACAGGAGATTGATGAACTCACATGGAAGGAAAATATAGTTAATGGATATGAAAACCATCTCTGGCTTGTGCGATCATCTGACATGCTCGGCGATTATAAAAAATATAAAGAAATGGCAATATCTTTTATAGATGAGGTAAAAATAAGAAAAAAGATAGACGGGGTAAGAATTGGTTTTATAGGTATACCGCCTATAATAACGGATATATATCAATTTCTCCATTCCATAGGTGCCCATGTGGTCTACAATGAAATTCAAAGACAGTTCAGTCTGCCCTTTGATACAGATGATATCGTGGAAAGATATCTTAGATATACCTATCCATATGATATTTTTTCAAGAATTTACGATATAAAAGAAGAAATAAAACGAAGGGATATAAAGGGCATTATCCATTATGTCCAGGCATTCTGTTTCAGGGTCATGGAGGATGTAATTTTGAGAGAGACCCTTAATTGTCCCATATTAACCATAGAAGGTGAATTACCGAGACAACTCGACACAAGGCAGAAATTAAGGCTTGAAGCATTCATAGAGATGCTAACAGAGATGGATAATTAGTATGGAGAAGGTAAAAAGACTTTATGTTGGGCGTGATTCTATCAGTTTTATTAAATCTGTCCTTGAATCATATGAAGACATAGGTATTGTCTCTGTTATAGATGGTGATAAAGGTCTAATAGAGGTCATCTATTCAGTCTTTTTTGAGGATGATCTCATGGCAATATTAAAGGATTTGAAAAATAACGGGATTAACTATATGGAGGCTGAAAATGTTTGAATATAAAAGTGTTTTAAAGGAACTTACAGATGGTAACAGTATTTATGCAGATATCTTTGTAGAAAAAAGAGAATATACGAGAATTCATTTTGAATCCTCGAGGTTTGAAAAAATTGAAAAAGGCATAGATAGAGGTGTAGGCTTGAGAACCATATCTCCCTGGAAAACATTTTTTGGTTCAACTAATTCATTAGATTTAGAACATTTAATGGAAATTGCAAAGAAATTAAAAAGTTATTTAAAGAATAATGACAGTAGGACAGAAATAAAAGACTTAAGCGTGTTTACCCCCGGTTATTCATTCAAAATCAATGTAGACCCATCTGATATAGGCCTTAATAAAAAGGTTGAAATGGTGAAAAAAGTAGAAGATATGGCAAGGGCTTACGATAAAAGGATTAAACAGGTGAGGGTGATTTATATAGATACAAATCAGAAGGTAAATATCTATTCAAGCGAAGGCACATCAGCAATAGATGAAAGGAAACAGGTGCTTCTCAATATGACTGTAATAGGGGAAGATAAGGGGGAACTTCAGACTTCGTATGAATCCATTGGGGGTTTTTACGGATTCGATTTTTTTACTGATGATAGACTCGAAAGTTTTGTAGGTAAGGTTGTAAAAAGATTAACAGGTCTTTTTGAAGCAAAAGAGGCACCTATGGGCTTAAAGACAGTTGTTTTATCATCAGAGGCAGGCGGAACCATGATACACGAGGCAATAGGTCATGGGCTTGAAGCGGATCTCGCCATGGAAGGGCTTTCATGCTATAAAGGGATGATGGGCGAAAAAATTGCATCAGAACTAATAGATATTGTGGACGACAAGACATTACCTTATATGAGAGGGACATATGCCTGCGATGATGAAGGAGTAAAATCTGAAAGAACCATCCTTGTGGAAAAAGGGGTGCTGAAAAATTATCTATTTGATAGATTCCACGCAATGAAATATGGAAAGCCATCAACAGGAAACGGCAGAAGAGAATCATATAGGTTTAAACCTATACCGAGGATGAGCAATACTTTGATTCTACCTGGCAAGGATGACCCTCAAAAAATCATTGCCTCTGTGGATGATGGTGTATATGTTTTAAAAATGGGAGGTGGTCAGGTGGATACTGTAAGGGGTGATTTTGTATTTGAAATATCAGAAGGATATTTAATCGAACATGGAAAAATCAGTGATATGATAAAGAATGCCACCATAATGGGAAATGGCCCTAAAATTTTAAAAGAAATAGATATGGTAGGCAATGATTTAGGTTTTGGGATTGGCACATGCGGAAAAGATGGCCAGGGTGTACCTGTATCTGATGGTCAACCCACACTTCGCATACCAGAAATTGTCATAGGAGGGAAAAATATTTAGATACTTACATTGAAGTTATATTCAATTTTTGATTTTAATATGTTATAAATTCATATATTTAACCTTTCTGGAGGTTATTTTGCAGACTGCTAAAAACACCATATTAAAGATTACCCCGGAGATAAAAAAACAAATAATCAAAATAATAGATGAGCGCATAAAGCAGGCCCATGTAACAAAAGAGGACTTTAGCGAACTCAAGGCAATAGTCAAGGATCTGGGTATAAAAACCGCTGAACTTGCAGAGGCCCAGAAGAGAACTGAAGAAAGGGTGGAAGAACTCGCTCAGGCCCAGAAGAGAACAGAGGAAAGGGTAGAAGAACTCGCTCAGGCCCAGAAGAGAACTGAAAAAAGGGTGGAAGAGCTCGCTCAGGCCCAGAAGAGAACTGAGGAAGCCCTTACTATACTTACAAGGGAACATGGCATTACAAGAAAGATGTTGGGTGGCCTATCCCTCACAGTAGGTTACAGACTCGAAGATGAGGCATTTAAGGCACTCCCCCAATTGCTATTAGAGAACCATGGTATTACTGTTAAGGGCAGACTAAAAAGGGCTTTTATAAAGGATAAAAAAAATAGAGACATTGAG
>JAOAFK010000234.1 GCA_026416315.1 Syntrophorhabdaceae bacterium
ATGCCTGAAAAGCCTATATAATACCTGAAGCCTTCTTTCACTGATTTTATCCTTAAAACACTGCCTTTTTTTGCCTGAAAGGTTTTCCAGGCATGACATATTTCGTTATCTAATGAGGCTTCAACCCTTGCGCCTGTAATAGCACAGGAGATCTCACTATGAAATTTTAATGAAAAACCACTTCCAATAATCTCAATGACTGGCGGATTTTCATGGGTATCTATTAGATATTTAAGGGCTTCATATGCAAAATCATCAAGGCATGAAGATAAAGGGACTCCAATATGGGAAAAACCGTATCTACCTTTATCCACTATTATTGCCAGCAATCCTGGATGAAGTATCTCTATCATATAGGCACAAATTTTACCCTGTCGCCAATTTGTAAAAGGCTGTATGGTGGTTTCCTATAATCAAAGAGCTTTATGTGAGTCCTGCCGATAATCTGCCATCCACCAGGTGATTCAAAGGGGTATATGCCTGTCTGGAGCTGGGCAATACCTACTGAACCTTCAGGTACCTTTGTCCTTGGCGTTGTAAGCCTTGGAGAAAACAATCTCTTATCCACGGTACCAAGGTATGGGAAACCGGGCATAAAACCTATGGTGAATACCGTATAAACAGTAGAAGAATGGATTTTAATTACCTCATCTTCTGTGAGTCCTGTGTGGGATGCTACAAAAGAAAGGTCAGGGCCTTCTTCGCCACCATATTTGACAGGAATTTCATGGAGTCTTGTCTCAAACTCGAACTTTTGCTGTGTTTTATCTAAATCTTTAATAGTGGAAACAAGATCATCATAATCTATAAAATTACTGTCAAAACGTATAAGGCATACTGTAAAAGAAGGGATTATATCAAAAATACCTTTTATATTGAGGGATCTTATGGCATAATAGAAACTTATCAACCTCTCACTTGTTTCCTCATTGATCTCTTTTCCAAAAACTACCCTTATGCCATCTTCACCGTATCTAAAATATTCCATTCCACGAAATCCAAAATTAAATGCCTTTTAAATAAAGCTAATCAATGGTTTAACATCTATGCCTTCATCCATCAGGGCAATTTTTATTTTTTTAGCTGCCTCTATACTTTCTTTATTATCACCGTGGATACATAATGTATCTACATCCATATCTATCCATTTTCCGTTTACACTGTATATGCCCTGTTCTTTAACCATCTGAACAGCCCTTTTTGCTATAAGGTCATTATCATGTAATACTGCATCCTTATATTTTCTCGGTAAAAGTTCTCCTTCATCTGTATAATTCCTGTCAGGAAATGCCTCAAGGGCAATCTTTATACATTTTTTTGCACATGCCTTCTTAAACTCCACAGTTTTTACTGTGCCGAGGGTTAAAAATATGATATTGCCAAAGGCCTTTTGTACTGCCTCTATAATATTTAAAAAAAGGTCCTCATTGTTTACCATATAATTATAAAGTGCACCATGAAGTTTAAGATGCTGCAGGCTTTTTCCATATAATTCTACAAAACCCCTTAAGGCACCTATCTGATAGATAATATAATTAATGATGTCTTTTTCTCCCACATCCATGTATCTTCTTCCAAAACCCATAAGATCTGGGTAACCTGGATGGGCACCTATCATCACATTATTTTCAATGCAGAGCTTCACTGTCTTTTCCATCACGTTTGGGTCAGAGGCATGAAAACCACAAGCAATATTGGCAGATGTTATGTATTTTACAACCTCATCATCATTTCCAATCTTATAGTCCCCAAAGGACTCACCCATATCACAGTTTATATCCACTATTTTTTTCATAAGAAAATATTAACAGAAAACTTTTTTTATGTGAATAAAAAAACAAAATTTTTAAAACCAACATATATATGTGCCTTTACTTATTTGATTTTTTTGTGTTTTCCTGTATTGACAAGGTGAAGGCTGGGCATTATATTTACATTAAACTTAAATACAGGAGGATGGTAAAATGGCTAAAAAAGTAATAGGTATAGACCTTGGAACAACCAATTCTGTTGTGGCTATAATGGAAGGCGGTGAGCCTAAAGTAATCATAAATGAAGAAGGAAGTAGACTAACACCCAGTGTGGTGGCCTTTACAAAAGATGGCGAGATACTCGTGGGCCAGACCGCAAAGAGACAGGCCATTACAAACCCTGAAAATACAATCTTCTCCATAAAGAGATTTATGGGAAGAAGATACAGTGAGGTTCAGGAAGAGATAAAGACCGTGCCCTATAAAGTTGTGAGCGATTCAGAAGGAAACGTCAGGGTTGAGGTGAGGGGAAAACAGTATACACCCCAAGAAATATCTGCATTTATTCTGCAGAAGTTGAAGAAATCTGCAGAGACATACCTCGGTCAGAAAATAGAAGATGCAGTTATAACAGTGCCTGCATATTTTAATGACTCTCAGAGACAGGCCACAAAGGATGCAGGAAGGATCGCTGGTTTAAATGTGCTTCGCATTATAAATGAGCCTACGGCATCTGCCCTTGCATATGGTCTGGACAAGAAAAAGGATGAGATCATTGCCGTATATGACTTTGGCGGTGGCACATTTGATATTTCCATCCTTGAGGTGGGTGATAATGTGGTGGAAGTTAAATCCACAAACGGAGATACCCATTTAGGTGGTGATGATATAGACCAGAGGATCATTGACTGGATAATATCTGAGTTTAAAAAGGATCAAGGTATTGACCTTTCAAAAGATAGGATGGCTCTACAGAGACTAAAAGAGGCTGCTGAGAGGGCAAAGATAGAATTGTCCACAACTATAGAGACAGAGATAAACTTGCCTTTTATAACGGCAGATAGCTCTGGCCCAAAACATCTGAACATGAGATTAAGAAGGGCGGAGCTCGAAAAGTTAGCAGATGATATTATCCAGAGGACAATTGAACCATGCAGAAAGGCCTTGGAGGATGCAAAGCTTACTCCATCAAAGATAGATGAGGTTGTCCTTGTTGGTGGTTCTACAAGAATCCCTAAGGTTCAGGAGATTGTTAAGAATTTCTTCGGTAAAGAGCCCCATAGAGGTGTGAACCCCGATGAGGTGGTTGCATTAGGTGCAGCAGTTCAGGGTGGAGTCCTTGCAGGAGAAGTAAAAGATGTGCTTCTTCTTGATGTGACACCCCTTTCTTTAGGAATCGAGACATTAGGTGGTGTTATGACAAAGATCATCGAGCGCAATACCACCATACCCACAAAGAAAAGTCAGATCTTCACAACAGCAGAGGATAACCAGACAAGTGTAGAAATCCATGTTCTACAGGGTGAAAGGGAGCTTGCAAGAGATAACAGGACATTAGGCAGGTTCCATTTGATGGGAATCCCACCTGCGCCAAGGGGCATCCCTCAAATAGAGGTCACATTTGACATAGATGCAAATGGAATATTACATGTGTCTGCAAAGGACCTCGCAACAGGAAAAGAGCAGAACATAAGGATTACCGCTTCAACGGGATTGAGCGAGGAAGAGATAAAACGTATGATAAGAGATGCTGAGTTACATGCAGAAGAAGATAGAAAGAGAAAACAGGAAATCGATATGAAAAATCAACTTGATAACCTTATATACAATGCAGAAAAGACAATCCGAGATAACAGGGATAAACTCACAGCTGATGAGACAAAGGCCCTTGAAGATGCTATAAGTAATGCAAAGGATGCCTTAAAGAGCGGCGATATAGGAAGGGTAAAAAGGTCCATCGATGAGGTAACCCAGGCATCCCATAAGGTTGCCGAGATTCTCTATAAAAAGACATCAGGTCAGACATATACAGGAGCAGAACAACAACAGTACCAACAAGGTGGTAGCCGTAAGGGAGATGATGATGTGGTGGATGCTGAATTCGAAGATGTAAAAAAATAGGGGGCATAAATGGTAATAGGCTTTAGAAACGATAAAAGTATAAAAGACAGACTTTACATTCCAGCTGAACTGCCCATATTACCCCTTAGAGGTACTGTGGCATATCCTGATCTTGTCATGCCACTTATTGTGGGGAGGGAAAAGTCCATAAGGCTTGTGGATGAGGCCATGGCAAAGGACAAGATCATAGGTATAATCACACAGAAAAATCCTGATATTGAAGACCCAGGTGTAGATGACCTATATACCATTGGAACTGTTGCTACAATCATGAAGATGGTGAAGATGGTTGATGGGAGTCAGAGGATTGTGGTGCAGGGTATATGCAGGTTTAAACTTGTAGAGTTTACAGAAAAGGAATATATATTAAGGGCAAGGATACTGCCCATATTTGAGGAATATCAGAAAGACATAGAGATAGACGCCATGTATCTCAACTTAAAAAACCTTTACAAAAAGGCTGTTGAGATGGCGCCTTATCTCTCATCTGAGCTTGCCCAGATTTCATCAAAGATCGAGAATCCGGGAAATCTTGCAGACCTCATTGCTTCTACAATCAACATAAGCGTTAGTGAAAAACAGGAGATCCTCGAGACCATAGATTTAAAAGAAAGATTAAAAAAGATTACAATCCTTTTAAATAGAGAGGTGGAAACCCTTGAATTAAGTAGTAGAATCCAGACCCACGTTAAAGAAGGCATCGATAAGACCCAGAGAGAATATTATTTGAGGGAGCAGTTAAAGGCCATACAGAAGGAACTCGGAGAGACAGATGATAAATTTACAGAAATTGAGGAATTAAAGAAAAAGATTGCCGAGGCAAAGATGCCACCGGATATACAGAAGGTTGCGGAGAAAGAGCTGGACAGACTATCAAAGATGAGTAGCATGTCTGCTGAATATACAGTATCAAGGACATACCTTGATTGGTTGATAGAACTTCCCTGGTCAAAAAAGACTGAAGATAATCTAAACATAGAAGAGGCCAATACCATACTCAATGAAGACCATTATGACCTTGAAAAGGTGAAAAAGAGAATCCTTGAATATCTTGCAGTAAGGAAATTAAAATCCGATATGAAAGGTCCTATCCTCTGTTTTGTTGGTCCACCTGGTGTGGGTAAAACCTCTCTTGGAAAATCCATTGCAAGGGCATTGGGAAGAAAATTCGTCCGTATCTCTTTGGGTGGTATAAGGGATGAGGCAGAGATAAGGGGTCATAGAAGGACATATGTGGGTGCACTTCCAGGGAGAATTATCCAAGGGATTAAAAAGGCAGGTTCCAATAACCCTGTGTTTATGCTCGATGAGGTCGATAAGATCGGTATGGATTTCAGAGGTGACCCATCCAGTGCACTTCTTGAGGTGTTAGATCCAGAGCAGAATTACTCCTTCAGCGACCACTACCTTGAGGTGCCCTTTGATCTATCAAAGGTCATGTTTATTGCCACGGCAAATATGCTGGATCCCATACCACCAGCCTTAAAGGATAGGATGGAGGTGCTGGAACTACCAGGCTATACAGAGGAAGAAAAACTCATGATAGCAAAGCAGTTTCTAATACCGAAGCAGAGGGCAGAACATGGTTTGACTGAAGACCATATAGAATTTGACGACGAAAGCCTAAAACTCATTATAAGGTCCTATACACGGGAATCTGGTGTGAGAAATCTCGAGAGGGAGATTGCTACTGTCTGCAGGGCTGTAGCAAAGGATGTGGCAGAAGGTAAGACGGAAAAAAGGATAATCACCGCAGATAGCATCCATAGTTTTTTAGGACCCATTAAATATTTTTCAGAGGTGGCAGAGAGGACAAAATATGCTGGTGTTGCAACAGGACTTGCATGGACGCCAACAGGTGGTGACATATTGTTTATAGAATCCACAAAGATGAGGGGTAAGGGGAATCTAACCCTTACTGGCCAGCTTGGTGATGTGATGAAAGAATCTGCCCAAGCAGCTTTAAGTTACATCAGAAGCAAGGCTTCGGAATACAATATCCCGGAGGATTTTTTTGAAAAGAATGATATTCATATCCATGTGCCCCAAGGAGCCATACCAAAAGATGGCCCATCTGCAGGAATAACAATGCTTGTATCCCTTGTGTCTCTTCTTACAGACAGGCTTGTGAGAAACGATATAGCTATGACAGGTGAGATTACATTGAGGGGCTTAGTGTTGCCTGTAGGTGGTATAAAACAGAAGGTCCTTGCAGCAAAAAGGGCAGGTATCCATAATGTGTTACTACCAAAACTCAACGAAAAAGACCTTGAAGAGGTGCCTGAAAGTATAAAAAAGGATATGAATTTTATATTCATAGAGAGAATGGATGAGGCAATAGCAGAATGTTTAACTTAGGTTAAATTCTATGAACGAAGGATCCTTTTATCTCCCACCCTGATGGTGAGTTTAATCTCATCGAGATATTCAAGGATGGGGATCATATATTTCCTTGAAACATTAAAGAGGGATTTGAAGTCAGCTGTAGTCATTTCCCTCTTTTCTTTTAAGAATCCCTCCACCTTATCTTTTAAGCCTTCAATAACACTTTTGTGAAAATAAAGGTCTGATTTTACCCTCACGGCCTTTTTCTTATGCACGAGCCTTTCGAGGATATCTTTTGTCTGTTTTTCATCCTTTTTTATCTCCATGGAAAGTTCTTTTATACCCGGTGGGGTAATACCATATTTTAAAAGTATCCTCAACATTTCCGATTCGATAGAATCAAGATGCTGGTCTAAAGCATATTTTTTATCAGTATTTATTACCTTATCCTGCTCTATCTTTATTACGCCGTCTTTTATGAATTCATCAAGGCTGGTTTGGAATATTATCGGTTCAACCTTTGGCAGTCTTGTCCTTAACTCTTCTTTAGAAATACCCACCTTTAATGGATTCTTTTCATGAAAATCCATAACATGGTTCTTTAACATCACTTTGTATTCACTGAACCTTTCCATATCTACAACAAACTTTCCTATCTCTTTTATTTTGTTGTTTCTTTTCAGTGTCTCAAGGATAGATTCAATTGAATCCCTCTCCATACCAAGGATAACAGAGAGTCTATCCTTTTCCATACCTTCATATCCTGCCTTTTTTATGTGATATAAGGCCTTCTCATGGGGTTGACCATCCGTTAAAATTTTATATACTGATAAAAGCTCAGGGGATAGTCTTTTATGCTTTACCGGTGAGATATCCAAGACTTTACCACCCCCTATAGTTTGAATCCTATACGAACCCCTTATGATAAATCTATCCCCAGGTAATGCCACAATAGGCTTCCGAAAAACAAGCTGGGCAAATGTTTCTTCCCCTGGTTCTATTTTATCTCTGTCAAGAAGAATGAGTCTTGCCTCTTCTAACATGGTAGCGAGATGAAACCTGAAGATTGTATCTGTCTTTATTTCTTTAAACGGTAGCTTTAAGTATTTAAATGAAACATCAATCCTCTTTGTAGGAAAAAGTGTATAAGGTCTTCCTATAATGGTACCCCTTTCAATTTCATCCCTGTCAATGCCTTGGAGGTTTAGGGCAACCCTCTGGCCTGCATAAGCCTCTCTTGCATCCTCATGATATGCCTGTATGTTTCTAATCTTTGCCCTTTTTTCCAGAGGATATATTTCAATCTCCTCTCCTACCTCAATATGACCTGATACGCATGTACCTGTGATGATGGTGCCGAGCCCTTTCAATGTAAATACCCTGTCAACGGGAAGCCTAAAGATACCCTTTTTTGACCTTTCTTTACTTGTTAATGCTACATCAATGATAGCCTTTTTCAGAAGGTCTAAGTTTTCACCTGTATGAGATGAAACAGGGATTACAGGTGCATCTTTGAAAGGGGTTGATTTTAAAAAATCAGTTATATCCTCCTTCACAAGCTCAAGCATCTCTTCATCAACAAGGTCTTTTTTGGTAATGGCCACGATTGCCTTTTCAAGGCCAAGGATCGTACATATATCAGTATGCTCTTTTGTCTGTGGCATAACACCTTCATCTGCTGCAATTACAAGTAAGACAACATCTATGCCCCATGAACCTGCCACCATATGTTTTACGAATTTTTCGTGGCCCGGGACATCCACGATTCCAATTATAAGGTCATCGCTTATCTTATAGTGGGCAAAACCAAGCTCTGTGGTGATCCCCCTTTCTTTTTCCACTTTAAGTCTATCACAGTCAATCCCTGTTAATGCCTTAATTAGACTTGTCTTTCCGTGATCTATATGACCTGCCGTACCTATTACGATTCTTTTCATGGCAAAAAACTATACAACATTTCCGAAAAGTCCTCAACCTTAACTTATTGACCCCATAACATGATGCATGTTAAACAATTTAAAAAAAGGAGGATACAGATGGCAGATGAAGAGATAAAAGAAAGAACTCAAAAGACAGCAAAAACGTTGTTCGGAAAGGGGATTAAAATGGATCCCCCATATCTTTTGTGGAAGGAATTCGATAGAAACCTCGCAAATGACCTTTCCATGTTCATAACAGGTAATCTCTATTCAAGGACTGTGCTGACACTTCCCGAGAGGCAGATGGTGGCGTGTGCTATGCTTGCTGCCCTGGGGGCGAAAGAAGAATTGAGGCTACATATTAATGCTGCCTTAAATGTAGGATGCGAGCCAAAAAAACTCGCAGAGGTATTTTTTCAACTGGCTCCTTACGGCGGTATGCCCCTTGTTAATAAAGCCCTTGAGGTATATAGAGATGTACTTGTGGAAAGGGGAGAGTGGGAAAAATTTAAGGAAGGTACCTAATGGTTTTTATCTTTGAATAAAAAATTATATATTGCATATATTGCCTTATTTGTGTTTCTTGATTTAATTGAAGACCACTTTCCTTTTATCCCTTTAATAAATGAAATGTCTTTATCGGTTATAATACTGGACACCCCTATTTCCCTTCCTTTGTTATCGTAATCGAGAGCAGGGATCACCCTATATTTACCTTCATGGGCATTGAACTCTATAAGACAGAGGGAGTTGTTCAGATTTTTATAACCTTCGTTGAATAATCCCTTTGTTTTTAGATGCTCCACATAATTTTTTATCATCTCTTTGTTTTTATAAAAGAAAGTAACCCAGATCATTACTTTGTTTGAGAGGGGTTTATAGCACATGTTGGATCTGAAAATCCCTTCCTCGTATTCTTCTCCATCTACGATGTTTTCAATATCGCAGTAGCATACTATATCTTCATCTTCATGAATTAATTTCCAGTTCCACATATGCATTTCCCCATTTCATATTTTTATTATCTTTTCATTATTTTATCAAGAACATTTGTAAACTTTACAGGCAAAATGAAGAAAGTATATAGCCATTTCAGGGTGTTTTCACATCTTTTTTCAAAGGCTCACCTTTTTCCCATATGCCTTGAAAAATCTTTCTTCCCTTCAGGTCATAGATAGTACCCTTTCCATGGGGCTTTCCTTTCTTCCATTCGCCCACATATTTATTCCCGTATGAAAATATCATGACCCCCTTTCCATCATATGCACCATCTTTAAATTCGCCTGTGTATTTATCTCCATTTGCATAGATAAGGGTTCCCTTTCCGTTGTATGAGCCATCTGCCCAGTCACCTGTATATTTATCCCCGTTTGCAAAAATCATTGTACCCTTTCCATGGGGCTTTCCTTCTCTCCATTCACCGTGGTATCTATCACCATTAGTAAAGAAAAATTCGCCTTTTCCGTGTCTTTTTCCTTCTCTCCATTCACCGTTATATCTATCGCCATTATGATATATCATGAGTCCTTTTCCGTGAAACAAACCGTTTTTCCAGAAACCAGTGTAATAATCATTATTTTCAAATAACATGGCACCCCTTCCATTTATACAGTCGCCGTTTATACATTCTCCCCATAAAAATCCATGAAAAAGGACTGTAAAGATTATGGTGATTGCTGGTTTTAACAAAAAAATCATGACCTTTTGGTTACTTTCTTGCTCATCTTTATATAATATTATATAATCCTCAATAAAAATATAAATAAAAGGTTTTGACATGAAAAAAATTCTTGTAATCGGGGCAAAAGGGCTGCTCGGGCCTGAACTTGTAAAGGTTTTTAAAGAAGATGAGAGATATGATGTAACAGGATGGGATGTTGAGGATATCGATATAGGTGATGAAAAAAATGTGATGGAGAAAATAACCTATGTAAGGCCTCATGTAATTATAAATGCAGCAGCATACAATGCAGTGGATAAGGCGGAAGAGCCAGAAGGATTCGAGTTAGCAAAAAAGATAAACGGTCTTGCACCCGGTTATATTGCAAGGGCTGCAACGCAAGTTAATGCCATTATAATTCACTTCAGCACCGATTATGTTTTTGATGGAAATAATCCAAACGGATATGATGAGAGAAGCATGCCAAATCCCATTTCAAAATACGGGGAGTCGAAATATCTTGGAGAAATGGAGTTAAAAAAGAATGCCCAAAGATATTATCTCATAAGACTTCAGAAGATGTTTGGAAAGCCATCAGGTAATCCCCTTGCAAAAAAGAGTTTTTTTGAGATCATGTTGAATCTTGCAAGGACTCAAGAGGTTATAAAGGTTGTAGATGATGAGTTATCCAATTTTACATATGCCCCAGACCTTGCTGGACGCACGAAATTTTTAATTGAGAATGAACTCCCTTTTGGTATATACCATATCACCAATGAAGGTACACCAGTTACATGGTATGGTGCGGCAAAAATTCTATTCGAACTTGCTGATATGAAAGGTGTGAATTTAATCCCAGTGTCTGCCGAAGAATTTCCAAGGGCTGCAAAGAGACCTAAATTCAGTATCCTGATAAATACAAAGCTTCCACCTTTGAGAAGCTGGCCACAGGCATTAAAAGAGTTTTTAGAGCATCAACATTCCCTTCTCAATGAGGTCTCTAAATAATACTCAAGGGTCTTTTTCAATGCTGTGTCAAGGTCAACCTTTGGCTCCCAGCCCAAAAGTGTTTTTGCCTTTTTAATGGAAGGCACCCGTCTGTCTATATCTTGATATCCCTCGCCATAAAATTCCCTTGAGAATACTTCAATTATCTCTGATTCTTTTTTTATGTTTTTAGTGGAAGGATGTTCCATAAATATCTTCTTTAGTTTATAGGCAAGCTCTTTTATCGTTGCCTCATTTTTGGGATTTCCAATATTGAATATCTGTCCATCACAGTTATTATCCCTATTTTCTATGATCTTCATAAGACAATCTATCCCATCATCTATATAGGTAAAACACCGTTTCTGGTTTCCACCATCCACAAGTCTTATGGGTTCTCCAAGAAGGAGACTGCTTATAAATTGGGTGACAACCCTTGAACTTCCTTCCTTTTCAGGGTCTGTGGTAAGCTCATCGAGCTTTGGACCTATCCAG
This sequence comes from Syntrophorhabdaceae bacterium, assembly GCA_026416315.1. Lineage (GTDB taxonomy): Bacteria > Desulfobacterota > Syntrophorhabdia > Syntrophorhabdales > Syntrophorhabdaceae > JAKORG01. Next base: position 11,259 of record JAOAFK010000234.1, read on the forward strand.
TTAAAGGGTCGAAAGAGGGTAAATTTAAGCCCATGTTGAAACCCGTATGCCCAGATAACCCTGTCGAGAAGCTGTTTTGAGGCGCTGTAAATCCATCTCTGTTTTCTTATGGGTCCTAAGACAAGGGGGCTTTCATCCTCGTCGAATTCAGCATCAGCACACATGCCGTACACCTCTGAGGTGGAAGGGAACAAGAGCCTTTTTCTGTATTTTACACAGAGTCTTACTATCTTTAAATTTTCTTCAAAGTCAAGTTCAAAGACTTTAAGGGGCTCCCTCACATATGTGGCAGGTGTGGCTATAGCTACAAGGGGCATAACAATATCGCATTTTTTTACATGGTATTCTATCCATTCTTTATTAATACTTATATCACCCTCTACAAAATGAAAGCGGTGGTGTCCAAGGCAGCCTGAAATCTTATCTGCCCTTATATCCATGCCGTATATCTCCCAGTCTGTATCCTTAAGTATCCTTGCGGCAAGACTGTTTCCTATAAAACCGTTCACTCCAAGTATGAGTATCTTCAAATTAATTCCTCCCGAGTATTTTATTTTCTACATCGTGTAGACTGGCAAATTCTGCACCGTCCATCTCTTTTTCACCTTCGAGTTGAACGGTTATTAACCTTAACATATTTTTACCTGTTGATACAACAAGAGGGTCTTTTGAAACAACAGTGCCTGGTTCTGCATTACTTTTCCCTTCAATGGGTTTTGCCCACCAGATATACAATTTTTTTCCTTCGAAATATGTAAATGCCCCAGGATATGGATGAGTGACGGCCCTTATGAGGTTATAGATGGATATAGCATCATCTTCCCAGTTTATAATTCCGTCTTCAGGCTTTCTTCCTCCGTAGTATGATGATTCACCTGTCTGGGGTGTAGTTTTAAATTGTCTTGTTTCAATGAGAGGTAAAACATCCCTTATAAGTTCCCTTGCAGCGCTCGCAAGCTTAAGTAGAAGAGTCTTCGCGGTATCTTCAAAATCAATATCTACCTCTTTTTGGGCAATAATATCACCCGCATCCGGTTTTTCCACCATATAGTGTAATGTTACACCTGTTTTTTTCTCTCCCTTTATCAGAACCCAGTTTACAGGTGCCCTTCCTCTGAATTTTGGAAGTAAAGACCCGTGCATATTGAATGCACCGATATGCGGAATCTCGATTATGTCCATGGGTATCATGTATCTGTAATAAAAGGAGAAAATTACATCAGGTTCAAGAGATTTTATATACTCTGACCAGTTACCCTCTTTAAGACTTTTAGGGGTATGGTAAGGTATGGAGTATTTTTCAGCAAGCTCAATAGGTCTTCTAAACCATATCTCTTCGTTGGGGTCATCCTGATGGGTAAAAAGGCATGGAATCTCTGCACCGTAATTTATCAATTCTTCAAGGCATACATAACCTATTTCATGATAGGCAAACACAACAGTCTTCATAAGAGTTCTCTTTTAATTATGTATCTTGGCCTTCTTCTCACCTCCTGGTATATCCTTCCCACATATTCGCCAATAATACCGAGGGCTAAAATTTGAATACCGATGAAAAAGAACAGTATGGCAAATAAAGTGAACAATCCCTCTGATTCAGGGCCAATTAGAAGCCTTCTAACAAAAAGATATAGGGCAAACAAAATACCGAGTCCGGCAATGCCCACACCTACCATACCTATAAACTGAATGGGCAATAGTGAAAAATTTGTCATCAAATCAAAGTTCAGTTGTAATAACTTTATGGGGCTGTATTTTGTCCTGCCTTTTTTTCTCTCTTCGTGAGAAACCTCTATCTCTGCAATCTTCTTTGCAAATGTATTGGCCAAGGCAGGAATAAAACTCGATGATTCAGGGCACATCTTCATGTATTCAACTATATCGCTTCTGTATGCCCTCAACATACATCCGTAATCCCTCAATCTCACACCTACAAGACGGGCTGTGATTTTATTTACAATATATGATGGGATGGTTCTGAATATGGAATCCTTTCTATCCTTTCTATAAGTACCCACAACCTCATACCCTTCTTCCATCTTTTTTACAAGTTTAGGTATTTCCTCTGGAGGATTCTGTAAATCCGCATCTATTGTAATGATGATATCACCTTTAGCATATTCAAAACCACCGAATAATGCCATGTGCTGTCCGTAATTTCTATTGAATTCTATTACCTTTATATTTTTATTTTCATTGTGGAATCTTTCAAGGATTATGGGAGTGTTATCTGTGCTTCCGTCGTTTATGTAAATGATTTCATATGGTTTTCCCATTTCATTTAGCACTTTTATGAGTCTTGCGTTTAATTCTGGCAGAGACTCTTCCTCGTTTAAAACAGGAACCAAAACTGATACATAAGGTTTTTCTTCCATGACACCTCACCAGTTTAAAGATGGATAATCTATTTTTTTACATAAAAAGTGTAGGTATCCTTTTCATAACGTGCCTTGCCTGTAATAATGAAATATGTGTCTAATTCCTTTTTCATCTCCGGAGGCACTTTATTATCTTCCGCAATGAGAAGTATACCATTTTTAATGTCTTTTATCTCTTTTATGTTTTTAATGTTTTTTACGGGCCTGCCAGCATAGAAGATGAGTCCTGCTGAAGAAAAACCATAGGAATATATCTCCTTATATTTTTCTATGTTTTTTATTTTATCTGTCATGAGTTTTGGTGATTTAAAGGCCCTGTCCATAAGGGGCATGTAAAAGACATGGTAAAACACCCCCATGGTTGTTAAATACAGAAACAGCATTAAAAGCACTGCCTTTTCTTTTTTCTTAAAAAGAAAATAGGACATGATAATGCCTGTAAAAAACAGTACACTGACAAATACATAGAGGGTGCTTAGCTGTTTTTTTAATTCTGCGAGAATCAAGGGCGGGACAAGGTTCAGGGAAAAAATAGATGACAAAGGAATGAGAGTAATCAAGATAGTAAATATCCATAGAAAGATACGCCTCCAACCCATATTAATAGAAGACCATCTATCCTTTAAATAAATTCCGCATAATAATGCCCCTGCAGGATAAAGGGATAATAGATATATGGCCCTTTTGCTCTTTGAAAATTCATAAAACAGAAATGTAGCAAGAAACCATATCACAGGCAGCCAGTGCCTCTTTTTAAAGGCATGGTATATGCTGAAAGGCAGTATAAGACTCCATGGTAAAAAATTAAAGAATAATTTATGGAAGTAGTAAAGGGGCGATTCTATATGGTCAAAGGCATTGGTATATCTCGTTATGTTCTGCCTTAATATAAATTCCCGAAAATACTCGTCGCCTGCAAGAAAAAACCAGATAGACGCAATAACACAGGAAACAATACATCCTCCCACAAAAGGCAAAAGATATCTCTTTAGTTTTTTTTCTGAAATGAGATAAAAAAAGGTTGTCATAGCAGGTATCACAAGAGCAGCTGGACCCTTTGTTAGAATCCCAAATGAAGCGGGGATAAAGGAAAGTATAAAGGCGAATTTTTTATTGTTTTTTATGGCAAAAAAGTTACAGAAGATCGTTAAACCAATAAAAAATGCAAAGGTCATGTCCATTACAGACTCCCTTGCGTTTGAGAGGAATTGATAATTCGTTGAAAGGATTGCCGCTGAAAGAAACCCTGTGTAGCTGTTTACAAGCATGCTTCCTAAAAAATATGTGGTCACCAAAAGAAGTGTGGCAGAAATAGCTGCTGGAACTCTTGATGAAAATTCATCCACCTTGCCTTTAATCTTTGAGGCAATAATGATCATCCAAGGATAAAAAGGGGGTTTTTCAAGATAGGGTTTTCCGTTTAAATACGGGTGAATGTAATCATTTCTCTCTATCATCTCCCTTGCCATGATGGCCTGTCTCGGTTCATCAGGGTCCCACAGGGCAATTCCACCGAGGTTGTGGAAAAATAGAACATACGCCATAAAAAGTATTATGATGATTTTCATCTTTATAACATCACCACATTCAAGTATAACAAAAGGGCTGCCATGCAGCCCTTTTGTGTGCAGGTCTTATATTTGATTTTATTTTTATAACTTTACTATCTCGAAAGATAGCTGACCGTCTTCATACTTGATGGGTCTTACAGAAACATCCATCCCAGTTTTTATATCTTCAGGTTTTAAGTCCTTGGAAAGCCTTGCAAAGAGTTTGAGGCCTCCTTCAAATTCAACAACACCCATTGTATATGGACAGTCAGCCTCAAATCCAAATGGGGCATAATACGCAATGGTGTAAGTCTCAAGCTTTCCCTTTTTTGGCATCTCAAACCAATCCATTTCATTGGAAAAGCAGGCAGCACAATCAGCCCTTGGTGGAAAATATTTTGCACCGCATTTTTTACATACTGTTCCGTTTATTTTACCCTCTGCAAGAAAATCCACAAACTTTGCTGTCTTGGTTATGGCTGTAAAACTTTTTCTACCAAATTTTTCAAATCCCATATTTCACCTCCCGAAAATTGTTACATTAGCATAGAGTCCCACACCGCCAACATTATGAACAAGGCCAATATCAGGTTCACCTGGTACCTGCATGGGACCTGCCTCACCTCTTAGTTGTAAAACTATGGTTCTTATCTGGGAACCACCTGTGGCGCCTATGGGATGGCCTTTTGATAAAAGCCCACCATCTATGTTCACAGGTATCTTACCCTCTTTGTATGTGGCCTTTTCCCTTATTAACTGCTTTCCTTCACCAGGAGGTGCAAAACCAAGGGCTTCATATGCCATGATCTCTGCAATGGTAAAGCAGTCATGAACCTCTGCCACCTTTACATCATTTGGTTTTATCCCCGCCATGTTATAGGCCTGCTCTGCTGCTTTATATGCAGCCCTTAACCCTTTTGAAAAATCAGGTCTTGCCGCCATGTTCACTGCCTCTGATGCAGCTCCAATCCCTAAAATCCATATAGGTTTTTTAGAAATTGCCTTTGCCTTTTCTGCATTTGCAAGGATTATACAGGAACTACCATCTGCATTTGCACATGCATCCCCGACCCTAAGGGGCCAGGCAACCGGTGCTGCCATCCTTGCATTAGGATTATTGGGGTCAAAGTCATCTTTGGTGACACCTTTTCTGTAAACAGCCCTTTCGTTAATCTGGCCGTATGTGGCTGATTTAATCCTTACATTCATCAAATCCTCATGGGTTAAACCATTCTTTGCCATATAGGCCTGGGCATAGAGGGCATAATATGCGGGCATCATGGTTCCAAAAGGTGATTCCCACTGAATATCAGCACCACGGCCCATCCTCTCTTGGGATTCAGCAGATGTGATCTCTGACATCTTCTGAAAACCCAGGACAACAACCACATCATGTAATCCTGATTTGATCATGCTGTATGCAACTTTGACTCCGGTGCTGCTTGAAGAACAAACGGTCTCTATATAGAATGTTGGCTGGGGAATCAATCCAAGGTACTCAGCAAGGACACCAGCCGGAGACCTCTGTTTGTCGTATTCAGGTGCCGAACAGAATACCGATGCATCTATATCCTTTGTAGTAATCCCTGCATCCTGCATGGCTTCCCTGAATGCCTCAAAAGCCAATTCTCTGATGGAGCCTTCGTATCCCCTTACAAAGTAACTCTGGCCCACACCTATTACTGCAACATCTTTAGCCATAAATCCCTCCTTCACAAATGATTTTTTTTGTTTTTTGCCCTCTGATATAAAATTACATACTTGTTATGAGTACGCATGTCCTCTGAAAAGACATGGGTTCCATCGTTCTTAGACACAAAATACAGATAGTTCACAGGCGCTGGATTGAGTACTGCCATGATAGATGTTAAATCAGGGTTGCAGATAGGGCCTTTAGGTAGTCCCTTGATTTTATATGTATTATACGGTGTATGTTCCAAAAGGTCCTTTTTTGTTATAGGGAGATTGAACCTTCCTGAACCATAGATAACCGTCGGATCACAGTCAAGGGGCATGCCTTTTTTTAACCTGTTGTGGAATACTGCGGAAATTAATGGTTTTTCATCCTTTATCTTTGCCTCTTTTTCAATCATGGAAGCAAGGGTCAATACCTTATGGACATCAAGGTTCAACTCCTCCATCCTCTTTCTCATATCCTCTCTATCAAAGATATGAAGCATTTTCTTCACAATGAGCTCTATGAATTTGTCAAGGTCTATTTCTTTGCTGTAGAAATATGTATCGGGATACAGATATCCCTCTATGGAATCTCCAGTTATATTCAATCTTTTGAGCAAATTTTCGTGTTTTGCAAGTTCTATAAATTCATGTGCTTTAATAAGACCTAACCTATCAAAGACATCTGCCACATTATATATATTATAACCCTCAATAATTTTTATTATATAGATTTTTCTCTCGCCGTTACCCATTTTCTTTACAATGTCCATGGTAGACATGTTTCTGTTCAGTTCATATTCCCCTGCTATTAATTTTCCGCCATAGAATAAAGACATGAATAGAAACAGATACTTTGATTCAATTATACCCTGTTTTTTTAGCAAATCAGCAATGTCAGTAAGACCCATCCCACTTTTTATAACAACATTTATCTTTTCATTTTCAAAACCTTTAGGGATACTGGCAAATATTAGTACCTGTGTCGCGAGAAAGAAGAGTATTGATATAACAAGTATTACCTTATGCTGTCTTTTTAGCATCAAGGTACCCCTGAAGGATGATCTGGGATGACATAATATCAATATAAGGTTTTCTTTTTTTGTGTTTTATGCCCGCCATGGAGAATATCCTGTGTGCCTCGTTTGTAGTAAATCTTTCATCCCATAGTATTACAGGGATGTGAATATGCCTTTTTAAAATATTTACAAAGTCGAGGATATCCTGCGCCTTTTTCCCAATGGAACCATTAAGGTTTTTTGGCAAACCCACAACAAGTTCACTCACTTCGTATTCTGTTAATATTTTTTCCAGTTCTGTGAGATCTTTTTTTATGGATTCCCTTTTTAGCACTGTAAGACCCTGGGCAATAGACCCTGTGGGATCGGACAATGAAATCCCTATTCTTTTATCTCCAACATCAAGACATAATATGCGCATTTTGTTTTTGTATTATAACAGTTTGTAATGAAGATTCAAGAATAAAATTGCCATGATTTAGCATTAAAGGAGTGTAGAATCAGTCTAATTTATTGATTCTTCTACTATACATTCAAGCTGACCCTTATGGAGGATGATGGAGACACCTTCACCCCTTTGTACCTTCTGGGAATTTATAATCACCTCTTTTGTTTCTTTTTTTATGGCAATGCTGAATCCCCTTTTTAAAATATTGTGGGGGTTTAAATCACTGAGTCTCTGTGTTAGAGATAGCACCCTCTGCCTTCTATCCATAAAATACACTCTAAAATTGTGGATAAGCCTACTTAATAGGTCATCGATATACATCCTATAAGATATGAAAAAGTCCTTTCTTTCTTTTAATTCAACCATTAATTTAAATAGGGCAAGCCTTTTTTCCTCAAGAAT
>JAOAFK010000002.1 GCA_026416315.1 Syntrophorhabdaceae bacterium
GTATCCATGCTTGAGGAATTAGGATATAAGGTAATATCAGCCTCAACGCCTTTTGAAGCCATAAACCAGTTTAAGCTCCACAAAGATGAAATAGATTTATTAATCACCGATGTGATTATGCCAGAGATGAATGGTAAAGAGCTTTCAAAGATGCTTTTAAGTATTAAGCCTGACCTTAAATGTCTTTTCATGTCCGGATATACAAATAATGCCATTATCCACAATGGTATAGTGGAAAGTGGCATAAGCTATATCCAGAAACCCTTTACACTTCACGAACTCTCTGTAAAGGTAAGAGAGACCATAGAGAAAAAGTGAAATAAAAAACATTTTTTTCTTGACGTGAAACATATTTTTGTATTAAAAAAAATACAATGAAGCCCAATCGTATATACAAATTCTTAAATTCAGAAATTCGCAAATCAACAAACAATTTTGGCTACTGGTATTACTATGTATTTTTGTGCCCATGGTCTATCTGACCACAGGAAGGTCTATTAAAAGGCCATGGGTGCAAACCCATGGCCTTTTTTATTTTGAATTTTTACGGAGGAGTCTATGAGAGATATAAAACTGGCAGCAATAAAGGAAGAAACGACAAAGACTGTTATTTATGTCGATGAAGTAGCCGTTGGAACAGGATTTTGCGTAATTGCTGGTCCCTGCTCTGTGGAAAATGAAAAACAGACCATCGAGACAGCAATCGCCGTAAAGGAGGCAGGGGCGGATATGTTAAGGGGTGGTGCCTTTAAACCGAGGACATCACCTTATGCCTTTCAGGGCCTGGGATTAAGGGGATTAAAAATACTGAAAAAGGCAAAAGAAGAAACAGGTCTTCCCATCGTGACAGAGGTGATAGACCCGAGGGATGTGCCCTGGGTGAGCGAGTATGCGGATGTTTTGCAAATTGGTGCAAGGAATATGCAGAATTTTTCCCTTTTGAAGGAGGCAGGGAGGGCAAAAAAGCCTGTGCTTTTAAAAAGGGGGATGAATTCTACTGTGGAGGAATGGCTTTACTGTGCAGAATATATTTTAAATGAGGGAAATCCGGATGTAATACTCTGTGAAAGGGGTATAAGAACCTTTGAGACATACACAAGAAATACCCTCGATATAAGTTCAGTCCCATCATTAAAGGGATTAACCCATCTACCTGTGATTGTAGACCCGTCCCATGCCTCAGGCAGGGCAAATCTTGTGCCCTCCCTTTCCATGGCTGCAGTGGCAGCTGGTGCGGACGGTCTTTTAGTGGAAGTTCATATTAATCCTGAAGAGGCCATGAGTGATAATAACCAGATGTTGGATGTAATGGAATTCAGCCAGATGATGAAAAAGATACGTATGCTTTATGGATTTATAAAGGAGATATAGAAGATGAGAATATTAAAGCTTATGGGGGCAAAAGGAAGTTCCACTGTCTTTTTAGGGAGTAACCTCTTAGAAGAAATCCTTGCATTTTGCAAAAAAGATAAGACCGTAATTATCACAGATAAAAATGTAGATATGTTCTATGGAGATAAATTTTCAGGGTTTAAAAAAGTTATTATAGAAGGCGGTGAAAAAAACAAGACATCATATACAGCATGGGATATCTATAATACACTTTTAAAGTTTGGCTGTGAAAGAAATACCTTCATTTTAGGAATTGGTGGAGGTGTAGTATGTGACATGACAGGTTTTGTGGCCTCTACCTACTTGAGAGGCCTTTCCTTTGGCTTTGTGGCAACAACACTTCTTGCCCAGGTGGATGCTGCCATTGGGGGAAAAAATGGAGTAAATTTCAATGGTTATAAAAATATCATAGGGACTATCAATCAGCCTGAATTTGTAATATGTGACCTATCCACCTTAAAGACCCTTCCAAGACAAGAAATAAAAAATGGCATGGCAGAAGTTATAAAACATGCATTAATCGCTGATAGAAGACTTTTTTTAGAAATAGAGAAAAATAGAGATGCATTTATTACATTGGATCTTCTACATATTGAGCCACTTATTTTTAACTCAATGAAAGTAAAAATAGAAATCGTCTCAAAGGATGAGACAGAAAAAAACGAAAGAAGAAAATTAAACTTCGGCCATACATTTGGCCATGCCATAGAGTTATCCACAGGGGTAAGCCATGGTGAGGCAGTAAGTATAGGCATGGTCATGGAGGCAAACCTTTCCATTTCAAGAGGGCTTCTACAACCTTATGAACTGGAACAGATAAAAGCGCTTCTGGCCTTTTTTGATCTACCTGTGGAAATACACTGTCATCAAAAGGATAAGGTTATGGATGCCATTATGAAGGATAAAAAGAAAGAGGGGGATTATATATATTCAGTGCTAATAAATGGCATTGGCCATGCGGTAATTGAAAAGGTAAAAATCAGAGAAATAAGGGAGATATTATATGATATGTGTAAGTCTTGATGAAAGATACAGCATAGATTTTTTAAAGTCACTTGTTGGTATAGAATTCGCAGAGATAAGAATGGACAGAATGAGGCTCTCTGATAATGATATCTATGATATCTTCTCCCAGCCAAAACAATTAATTGCCACATGCAGACCAGGATATCTAAATGAAATGACAAGAAAGGATTATCTTCTAAAAGCAATAGATGCAGGGGCAACCTATGTGGATATAGAGTTAGAGTCTGATTCTAAATTTAAAAAATCAATAATGGAGTCAGCAAGAAAAAAGACATGCAAGGTCATTATATCTTACCACAATTACAAAAAGACACCTTCCCAGGATGTTTTATATGGCATCATAAAATTATGTTTTGCAGAAGGGGCTGATATTACAAAGATAGCATGTCAGGTGAGTTCCTCGACTGATGCTGCAAGGCTTATAGGTATCTTAGGCAGTAGTGAATTCGAAAATAGATTAATTGTTATCGGGATGGGGGCAAAAGGAAGGCTTGTGAGGGTCATTACACCTTTTATAGGTGGACTGTTCACATATGCATCATTTGAGGCAGGAAAGGAAACAGCTGAAGGCCAGCTAAACTTTACTCACCTTGCAGAGATAATGGAGGTATTAGCAGGTGTCTGAAAGAAAAGGTATCTTTGCTGTTGCAGGAGATCCTGTGCTGCACAGTTTAAGTCCGGCTGTATTTGAAAGGGCATTTAAGGGACATGGAATAGATGCCGTTTACACCCGTATTCATTCGGACAGCCCAGATGAGATTATAGAAATTATAAGACAGGTGGGGATAAAGGGAATAAATGTTACATCACCATTTAAGGAAGAAATAATGAGATATCTCGATGGTATAGACAGGGATGCAGAAAAGATAGGTGCTGTAAATACGATTGTGAATAGAGACAGGGTTCTAACGGGATACAATACAGATGTTTATGGAATTGAAAAGACTTTAATGAAAAATCAAATTTATCCATCAGGAAAAAGGGCAATTGTTGTAGGCGCAGGTGGTGCAGCAAAGGCCGCGTGTTTTACATTAAAGTCCTTGGGCGCAGATGTAGTTATCATAAACAGGACCTATAAAAAAGCAGAAGCATTAGCCAAAAACTTTGGCATCAGGGCAGCGTCATTGGGAGATTTGGATGGCATAAAATATACATGTGATATATACATTAGCTGCCTTCCAAGAAAGACCGAACTATTTATCCCTCACGTATTAAAAAAAGATGCCTTCGTTATGGATGCAAACTATTCCTGTGATTCTTTTGTTGTAAACAGTGCGAAAAGGATGGGTTATCGTGCAATTGATGGGATGAACTGGCTTTTATACCAGGCTGCGAAATCCTTTGAGATTTTTACAGGTCAATCTCCTCATATAAAGCTCATGGAAAATGCCTTAAAAGAAAAAGTTATAGATGATGAAAAGAGAAAGAATATCTCTCTTACAGGTTTTATGGGTGTTGGCAAATCAACGGTTGGGGCGTATCTTTCAAAGATTACTGGATTTGAACTCATAGAGATCGATTCGGTTATAGAGAAAAAAACAGGGCTTTCCATAAAAGAAATTTTTGAAAGAAAGGGCGAGACATTCTTCAGGTTAATGGAAGAGGAAGAAATCATAAAAGCCTGTGGTCTTTCAAGAAAAATAATCTCCTGTGGCGGTGGCGCCTTAATAAGCAAAAAAAACAAGGAACTGATAAGAAAAAACTCTGTTGTTATATGGCTTTGGGCAAGGCCAGAAACAATTTTTAAAAGGATCTATGGCGATGATAAAAGACCCCTTTTGAGATTCATTAAAGATCTAAATACACTAAAGTCCCTTATGGATAAAAGGCATCCTTATTATGCAGATGTAGCTGATTTAATCTTTTCTACGGATGATAAAAAATTAGAAGATACATGGAGGAAGATATATGAAGAGATACACCCTTTCATCAAGGATTAAAGGCACCATATGTGCACCTTCCTCTAAAAGCATCATGATAAGGGCTGTGGCATTGGCCTTACTTGCTGAAGGAATTTCGATAATAAAAAATCCATCAGAATGTGATGATGCCAAAGCTGCCTTAGACATAGCAGAGATTTTTGGTGCTGGGATTGAGAAAAAAGACGGTCTTCTTTTTATAGAGGGTAATACCTCCTTAAAAGAAAAACCCATAAAAAAATCACATCTTCATTGCGGTGAGTCAGGTCTTTGTATGAGGATGTTTTCTCCTGTTGCGGGGCTTTTAGATAAAGAAATTGTCTTAGAGGGGCAGGGAACACTACTTTTTCGGCCCATGACAATGGTGGAAGAGCTTGTGAAATTAGGTGCCAGATGTTCTACAAAAGATGGGTTACCCCCTGTTGTGGTAAGAGGCCCCATATCGTCTGGAAGATACACCTTAGATGGTTCTTTAAGTTCTCAATTTATAACAGG
>JAOAFK010000092.1 GCA_026416315.1 Syntrophorhabdaceae bacterium
GCGAATACTTTGATTTTGAAAAATATAGAACTTGGTTTGATAAAAATGAGTTGGATATGACTCTGTTCATAGGTGGAAGACAGCCTAACTCACCCCTGCCATGGGATTTCATTGATACGGGAATAGATAAAGCTTATCTTATGGATGAACTATCAAGGGCACATAAGGGTATATATACTGAAAACTGTTATTCAGGTTGTGCTTCCTGTGGTCTTCTGTGTGAAAGGCATTTTGATATTAAAAAAGTAACAAAAATAGAATTTATAAAAGAACATTACCATATAAATACAAAGGTCTCAGAAACATATAAAAAGGTAAGCCTTCGCTATGGAAAATTCGGAAATACAAGATATATAGGCCATCTCGATACCATGAATATCCTTTTAAGGGCTTTTAAGGCATGTGAGATCTATATAAAAACACACGGGAAATTTCATCCTATGCCCAAGATCACCATGACAGATGCCCTGCCCGTTGGGGTAGAAAGTGCCTGTGAGTTCATAGAGATAGAGGTGGATGAAAATACAAAAATAGACAAAGAAATGCTAAAAAGGATAAACTCAAAGCTCCCTGCAGGTATGAAGATATACGAATCACGCATGACGACCATAAAAGACATAAAAAATGATTTCATATATCTTCTTGTATGCGATGCGGATTTTGAAAACGAAAGTGCAGAAATGCTCTTTAAAAGAAACAAAAAAGTATTCTATTGTTTAAAAACAGAGAGGATTAAAGAATTTTTGAAATATGATAAAATTAAAAGGATTATAAAAATAGAGGAAGGAAGGATAAATGCATTCAGAGCTCATAATTAATGTAACCTTCAATGAAATCAGGATGGCGTTTCTTGAAAACGGCATTCCTGTTGAATTTTTCATAGAAAGAAAACACGAAAAAAATATAATGGGAAATATATATAAAGGTAGGGTTTCAAGGATTGTTCCTGGTATGGATGCTGCATTTATAGATATAGGCCTTGATAAATCTGCATTTCTATATGTGGGAGATATAATTTTAGACCGAACTATGTATGAAGAATTCGATGACCTTGATTCTTTGCCTGCCACAGAATTGAGCGAAAGGATAGAAGGGGTGCTCGAAGAAGGTCAGGAGATCATTGTACAGGTATCACGGGAACCTATAGGTCATAAAGGCACAAGGGTTACATCAAAGATAACCCTTCCAGGAAGGTTGCTCGTTCTTATGCCCTCCATCCAGCATATAGGTGTTTCCAGGAGGATTGAAGATGAGAGTGAAAGGAAAAGACTGGCAAATCTTCTGAAAGAGATATGCCCGAAAGGTTTTGGATTGATTGCAAGGACAGCTTCAGAGGGTAAGACAGAAGAGGAGTTAAAAAACGACCTTAACTTCTTAAAAAGGATATGGGAGAGCATTCAGGAAAAGGCAAGACATATACGGGCACCCAGTATTCTACATCAAGATCTTGGTATAATTTTTAGAGTGATTAGAGACATATACTCACATAATTTAAGAAAGATTATCGTAGATGATGCACAAGTTTATGAAAATATTAAACAATTTATTAATGAATATCTGCCTGATGGCGATTGTGAGGTTTTATATTTTGATGAAAAGGAGCCTATATTTGAAGTCTATGGTATTGAAATTGATATAGCCAAGTTATCACAGAAAAAGATATGGCTGAAATCAGGTGGTTATATTGTGTTTGATTACACAGAGGCATTGACGGTTATTGATGTAAATACAGGAAGGTATTTAGGGAAAAGGGATTTAGAGGATACAATACTACGGACAAACCTCGAGGCAGTAAAAGAGATAGCCTATCAGATAAGGCTAAGAAACATAGGAGGTATTATAATTGTAGATTTTATTGACATGGAAAAAAGAGAGTCAAGGGAAACGGTATTTCAGGCACTCATTGAGGCATTGAAAAAAGACAGGATAAAAACATATGTTTATCCCATAAGCGAACTTGGTCTTGTTCAGATTACAAGAAAGAGAACCAGGCACAACATTGTTAATATCCTCACAGATGTTTGTCCTTTGTGCGATGGCACAGGGTATGTGAAATCTAAATACACCTTATGTTATGAAGTTTTAAGGGAACTCAAGACCCTTTGTAAAAAAGAAGGGGGCAAGGCATACAATGTATATCTATCACCAGAGGTTGCAAGGCTTCTCTATGAAGAAGAGAGGTCATCCCTTGAATTTTTAGAAAATAATTTCAAAACTAAAATAAATATCATAGCAAACCACGGCTATAGCATAGATGAGTTCCAGGTAGAAACCTTATTATGAAAGAAAATTCTAATAAAATAGCAGAAATCCTATCACCTGCTAAGGTTAATCTTTTTCTTAAAGTAATATCAAAAAGGGATGACGGCTACCACAATATAGTGAGTATCGTAGACCTCATATCCCTGTATGACAAATTAATATTGAAGGTATTGCCCGAGGACACCATCTTTGTTGAAGACAATAAATCCATACTTCCAAAAGGCACCAACAATACAATATACAAAGCTGCAGCCTTATTAAAAGAGAAATACGGAATAAAAAAAGGTGTCCATATAGTTGTTGAAAAAAATATACCTGTGGGTAGTGGCCTTGGTGGTCCAAGCAGTAATGCTGTATCAACAATAAAAGGTCTTGTAGGCCTTTGGGATATTAAAGCAGAAAAAGAGGATCTATTTGAACTGGTAAGAAAGGTTGGCGCTGATTGCCCGCTTTTTTTATATGGTAAACCTTGCAAAATAGAAGGCATAGGAGAAATAATAACACCTATTGAGCTTCCAAAATTAATTTATGTGATTGTATATCCTGATAAAATTTTAAGCACAAAAGATGTGTATGAAAAAATAAAAATCGTGTTGACAAAAAAAGAAAATGATATTAAATTGAGTGTTAAATTCAAAAATATCAAAGATGTTATTGAAGTTCTCCATAATGACCTCGAGAAGGCTGCCATAGATATGCTTCCAGAAATAAAAAATATAAAAGAAAATTTACTTAAGGCCGGGGCGATGGGGTCTTTAATGAGCGGAAGCGGCTCTTCTGTATTCGGCATCTTTGATGATATCCATAAGGCATATATGGCAAAATATAAATTGAGGAGTTTAGGTAATATTTTTATAGTTAAAAGTCTAATATAGGAGGGGAAAGGGTTTATGGAGATTACAGATGTAAAAATATTTCCCGTAAATGAAAAAAGGGTTAAAGCATATGCATCCATTGTATTTGATGATTGTTTTATAATAAGGGACTTGAAAATTATCCACGGTGAAAATAAACTTTTTGTTGCTATGCCGAGCAAGAAAATGAAGGATGGGACATACAGAGATACAGTCCATCCCTTAAATAATGAAACAAGACAAAAGATAGAATCAAATGTGCTTCAGGCTTATGAAAAAGAGATAAACAAAAAGGCGAAATAAAAAATTTTTATTGGGGTGTCGTCAAGCGGTAAGACACAGGCCTTTGGAGCCTGCATTCGGAGGTTCGAATCCTCCCGCCCCAGCATTAATTTTTAGGGGGCATGAAGTGGATAAATTGAGAATTTTTTCCGGAAACGCCAATAGAAATCTTGCTGAAAGTATATGCAAACATCTCAATATTGAAATTGGAAAGGCAAAGGTGAGCACATTCAGTGATGGAGAAATCCAGGTTGAGATTGAAGAAAGCGTAAGGGGTATGGACACCTTTCTCGTTCAGCCCACATGCCCACCTGTGAGTCACAACCTCATGGAATTACTAATCATGCTTGATGCGTTAAAGAGGGCATCTGCTTCAAGAATTACCGTTGTTATACCATATTACGGTTATGCAAGACAGGATAGGAAGGTTGTACCGAGAACCTCCATATCGGCAAGGCTTGTGGCAAATCTCATCACAACTGCAGGTGCATCCCGTATCCTTGCCATGGACTTGCATGCAGGGCAGATCCAGGGATTTTTTGACATCCCCGTAGACCATCTCTATGCGTTACCTGTCCAGTTAGAGTATCTCAAAAAAATAAACGGTGATATTGTAGTTGTTTCTCCAGATGCAGGCGGTGTGGAAAGGGCAAGAGAGCTTGCAAAGAGGCTCAATGCATCCATTGCCATAATAGACAAGAGAAGGGAAAAGGCAAATATATCAAAGGTAATGAACATTGTGGGTAATGTTAAAAAGAAAACGGCAATCCTTCTTGATGATATGATAGATACAGGTGGCACCATAGTTCAAGCAGCAGAGGCATTAAAACAAAACGGTGCTAAAAGCGTGTATGCATGTTGCACACATCCTGTTTTATCAGGCAATGCAGTGGAAAAACTAAAAAACTCACCTTTACAGGAAATAATCGTTACAAATACAATACCCCTTTCAGAAGAGGCTAAAAGGTTAGTCAACATGGTTGTGCTCGATGTCTCTTCACTCCTTGCAGAGGCTATAAAAAGAATACATAGGGATGAATCCGTTAGTTCACTATTCATATAGAGCTATAAGAAGAGATAAAAAAATAACCGAATTTGGAGGAGGAAATAATGGAAGAAATGGTCATTTCAGCAGAAATTAGAAAAGAAAAGGGAAAATCAACAGCAAGAAAATTAAGAAATCAGGGTAACATCCCTGCGATATTATACGGAAAGGATACAGAGAACATTATGTTGACCGTTTCTGAAAGGGAATGGAAAAGGTTGAGCAAAAACTTAAAAAAGACATCCATATTAAAGATGCAACTTAAGAAAAACGGGCAAAAAGAAGATCTTTCTGTTATGGTCAAGGCAATTCAAAAAGAAGCATATAAGGACAATATTCTTCATATAGATTTTCTCCATGTCTCCATGGAAAGAAAGATTGAAGTAGAGATACCGATACACTTAACAGGAAAGGCAAAAGGGCTTGTGAATAACGGGGTTATAGAACAGCATTTAAGAACCATAATGGTTGCATGTCTACCCACACAGATACCCGAAAAGATAGATGTGGATGTTACAGACCTTGATATAGGCGATTCCATCCATGTAAGCGACCTCTCCAAAGCACATCCTGAACTAAAATTCTTAGAGCTTCCTGAGGTAGCTGTGGTGACAGTAATACCACCAGAGACAGGGGAAGAAGTAAAAGCAGAAGAAGGCCCGGAAAAAGAGGAGGCTTAAGTTTTTTTGTTTCTTTTATGTGGTCTTGGAAACAAAGATTTTAAATACGCTGCCACAAGACACAATGTAGGGTACCTTGCTATTGAAAGGTTTTCCGAAAGGTACTCCATTCCCCTTGATAGAAAGATATGCAATTGTATAATAGGGATAAAAGACCATTTAATAATAGCCAAGCCTTATACATACATGAATATCTCTGGCGGATCTATAGTAGCCCTAATAAAAAAATTCAGCATAAAAAATGAAGAAATAATCATTATTCACGATGACCTTGATATGGAATTCGGTCGCATAAAGATAAGATGGAATGGAGGTGATGGTGGGCATAAAGGTGTACGGTCCATCATTGAGTCTTTGGGCACAAAAGATTTTTTTAGATTAAAGATCGGTATAGGAAGAGACCCGACCATGACGCCAGAAGAGTACGTACTTTCAGATTTCAGAAAGGATGAAATGGATACCCTCAATGAAGTGTTAGATACAGTCTCTGAAGCCTTAAACATGTTTATATACGAGGGAAAAGAAAAGGCAATGAGCATATATAATAAAAAATAAAATATTAATTATAGTGATAGTGAGGATAAAAAGGTTATATTTATGAGCAGTTATGCAGGCGATAATAATCATGGAAGGCACATTGATAAAAAAAGAGGTTCTTTTATCTAAAAACCCGTAAATCCGAAAGTACTAATCCACAAGATAAAGGATATGTTATCATAAAATATGGGCATAAAAAAATCAGGGTTGTCATTTATCTATCCTTTGCAAACAAAACAAAACATTTTTAGTAGCTTTAAAAATACTGCCTTATTGTTTAGATGATAATGATAAGGCCTAAAAAGTAATGATATGGATAATCGAAGAATACGTTTACTGAAACATGGGATACGAAATAATGGCCCTGTTGCATACTGGATGAGCAGGGATCAAAGGGTAAGAGATAACTGGGCTCTCATTTTTGCCCAATCACTGGCAATTGAACTAAGACTTCCCTTATGTGTGGTATTCTGCCTGATGCCACAGTTTCTTAATGCGACATTAAGGCAATATGATTTTATGCTCAAGGGGCTATATGAAGTGGCATCAGGACTTATGGAAAATAATATACCTTTTTTTCTTGTAAGGGGCCTACCGGAAAAAGAGATCCCCCAATTCATAAAAACATACAATATAAGCACTCTTGTTACGGACTTTGACCCTCTAAAAATCAAAAGAGAGTGGAAAAAGAGGGTGAGTGAAAATATTAATATAACCTTTTTTGAAGTTGATACCCATAACATTGTTCCATGCTGGTTTGCATCAAATAAACAGGAATATGCTGCGTTTACAATTCGAACCAAAATCAATAGATTAATGAAAGATTTCCTCACAGAGTTCCCACAGCCATTGAAACACCCGTTTCCATGGGGTAACAACATTCAGAAGATTGACTGGAAAAGCCCCATGGATGAATTATTGTGTGATCGTTCTATCAAGCCTGTTTCCTGGATTAAACCCGGTGAAAGAGAAGCGTATAGAGTGATGGAAAATTTTATAAAAAAAGGTTTGAATCTTTATCATATAAAGAGAAATGACCCTAATTTCGATGGTCAGTCTTCCCTTTCACCCTATCTGCATTTCGGTCAGATATCAGCCCAGAGGATAGCCCTTGAAATTGAAAAGGCAGATATATCTAATGAGGCAAAAAAAGTTTTTCTTGAGGAACTCATAATAAGGCGAGAGCTTTCGGACAATTATTGTTTTTATAATGAAAACTATGACCGTTTTGAAGGTTTTCCCCTGTGGGCAAAAAAAACCTTAAATGAACACAGAAAGGATAAAAGACCCTATGTATATTCTTTGAAAGAATTCGAAGAGGCAAAAACCCATGACCCTCTCTGGAATGCAGCGCAGTTAGAGATGGTAAAAAAAGGGAAGATGCATGGATATATGCGCATGTACTGGGCAAAAAAGATACTCGAATGGTCTCCTTCACCAGAGGAGGCAATTTATATAGCCATAT
>JAOAFK010000146.1 GCA_026416315.1 Syntrophorhabdaceae bacterium
GATGTGAAGGAAGCAGAATCAGGAGAGAGAGGTATTTTTGAATTAAAAAAGGCAAAAGAATCGGGTCTGCCCTTTGATCTGATCCTTCTTGATTATCACATGCCCGTTCTTGATGGCTTTAATGTGGCAGAGATGATAAGAAATGATCCTTTAATTTCAGATACGGGTATTATCATGCTTACATCTGATTATGGAAGACAGCATTCCATAAGGTCAAAGGGTTTAAATATTGCAGCATTTATCACAAAGCCTATCAAAAGGGAAGAGCTTAAGGCTGTGATTTCAGATGTATTGGGAAGAGCAAAAAAGATATCTGAAACAGATAAAAGAGAAATTACAAAGATAAAATCTCTAAGACCACTTACAATTCTTATTTCAGAGGATTCAGAAGACAACAGAGTTCTAATACAGGCATACCTAAAGGATACACCGTATAAACTGGATTTTGCAAAGAACGGGGAGGAGGCGGTTAACCTTTTCAGAGAAAGACATTATAATCTGATCTTGATGGATATTCAAATGCCCGTGAAGGATGGATATACTGCAACGATGGAGATAAGGGAGATAGAAAAAAAGATGCATCTCGGGCGGACCCCCATCCTTGCATTAACAGCATACGCATTAAAAGAAGAGATACAGAAGAGTATTGAAGCGGGTTGCGATGCCCATCTTACAAAACCCATAAAAAAAGCAGCTCTCATTGAGGCAATAGAGGGGTATGCAAAGATATAGGCTTAATAAAGGAGCAA
This sequence comes from Syntrophorhabdaceae bacterium, assembly GCA_026416315.1. Classification (GTDB taxonomy): domain Bacteria; phylum Desulfobacterota; class Syntrophorhabdia; order Syntrophorhabdales; family Syntrophorhabdaceae; genus JAKORG01. Next base: position 750 of record JAOAFK010000146.1, read on the forward strand.
AAAACCGGAGGCCTAAAAATGGATGCTAAAGATGAAAAAATTATAGTGAATATCATTTCTGACCTAAAAGAACTTATCCCGGGTTATATTAATAACAGGTATGAAGATATAAAAAAAATAATGACTGCCCTTGAACATGGCGATTATGAAACAGTAAGAATACTCGGTCACAGTATGAAAGGTTCAGGGGGAGGATATGGATTCGATGCCATAACAGAGATAGGTAGGGGTATCGAACAGGCTGCAAAGGAAAAAGATGGAGAGGCAATAAAAAATAAGATTGTGGAGCTTCAAGACTATCTAAAAAGAATTGAGATAGTTTACATATAATTATCACCATAAAAAAGGGGTAGAACAATGGTAAAGGAACGCTTGATAGTAATCGGAGGGGTTGCTGCTGGGATGAGTGCTGCAAGCAGCTTTAAACGCATTAAACCCGATGGAGAGGCTATTGTTTTTGAAAAAGACTATTTTATATCATACGGTGCATGCAGCCTCCCATATTACATATCAAACGATATTCGTGATTTTAATGATTTGATCAGCCTCACCCCGAAGGTAGCATCTGAGGAACGTGGTATTGATGTGCGTATTCGCCATGAGGTAAGGGCAATAGATACTTACAAAAAAGAGGTAGTGGTTGTGGATCTCAACAAAAATACAGAGATGAGATACAGTTATGACAGGCTTGTGATGGCAACAGGTGCTATCCCCATAAGACCTAAATTGCCCGGTATTGACCTTAAAAATATTTTTACCATAAGGACGCTTATAGACGGCATTGAGATAAAAAAATTTATTGACGAATGGGGGTTATTTCAGGTCTGTATTGGCTCGCCTGAGTGCCTTTATGTGAACAGATTCGGTGAGAATAGAAGACAGATGAAGGCAGTTATTGTAGGTGGTGGTTATATAGGAATGGAGATGTGTGAGTCATTGAGAAAAAGAGGCCTTGATGTGACTGTAATTGAAAAAACAGACAGGGTTCTTGGAAATATGGATACAAGCATTACAGACATTGTGGAAGAGAAGCTGCTCTCAGAAGGTGTAAGGCTCCTTAAAAATACATCAGTTGAAGGATTTTCAGGATATACGGATTCAGTAAAAAAGGTTTTAACTGATAAGGGAGAGATAGAGGCGGATCTCGTACTTATTGCTATTGGAGCAAGACCGAATACTGAACTTGCAGCACAAGCCAAAATTGAACTCGGTGTAAATGGTGCAATCAAGGTGGATGAGTTTTTAAGGACAAATTTTCCTGATATCTATGCAGCAGGGGATTGTGCAGAGGCAATACATATTGTAACGGGTAAAAAGGTCTATATACCCCTTGGAACCACTGCAAATAAGCAGGGACGCATCGCAGGGGAAAATGCAGCGGGGAAAAATAATAGATTTGAAGGGGTGGCAGGTACTGCCATAACAAAGATATTTGACCTTGAGGTATCAAGGACTGGTTTATCACCTATTGAGGCACAGAGGGAAGGAATAGATTATTTTGTAACCACCATCAAGGGCAGATCAAGAAGCAATGCATATCCTGCCGGAAAACCCATTACAGTTACATATATCACAGAAAAGGGCACAGGCAGGCTTCTTGGGGCACAGATGGTAGGTGAGGAAGGGGTAGCCCACAGAATTGATACCCTCGCTGCGTGTCTTTCTGCAAAGATGACGGTTTATGATGTGGCAAGACTGGATTTAGGCTATGCACCACCCTTTGCAACTGTATGGGATCCCATCCTCATTGCAGCAAATGCAGCCATAAAAAATGTGAAAAAATAACTTGGCATTAAAAAAATTATGAAGTTATAATTGAATGAAAAAGTTTTAGGAGGTTCATATGTCAGAGGAATTAAAAGGTGCAATACTGCAGAGGGATAAACAGACCTATGCGATAGTGCCAAGATTACCCCTTGGCCTTGTAACACCAGAGATACTTGAAAAGATAGCCAGCGTTGCAAAAAAATACAATATACCCATTATAAAGATCACCTCTGCGCAGAGGTTGGCCCTTGTGGGTATAAACCCTGAATCTGTAAATGAGATATGGAAAGAACTGGGGCTGGATGTGGGCCCTGCTGTAGAGGTTTGCGTCCATTATGTCCAGGCATGTCCTGGAACAACGGTGTGTAGATTTGGCATTCAGGACTCACTGGACTTGGGAGGCAAACTTGAGAAGCTTTTTGTTGGCACCGCATTGCCTGCAAAGGCAAAGATGGGAATATCAGGCTGTCCTTTTAATTGCGCCGAAGGTCTTGTAAAGGATTTTGGTGCATTTGGAAAAAAATCAGGCTGGACCGTGAGCTTTGGTGGAAACTCCGGAGCAAAGCCAAGAATAGGGGACATAATAGCAGAAGATTTAAGCTCAGATGAGGTTATAGAGCTTGCAAAGAGATGCTTTGACTTTTATCAGAAAAACTCAAAGGGAAAAGAGAGAACAGCAAGATTTATAGAACGTATAGGCATAGAAGAATTTAAAAAGGCTGTATTAAAATAAAATTAAAATCATGAAACAATTTAAAAACCCTGATTTTGCAAGGGTATATTATCAAAAAGGAAATATATTTTTTGAAAAAGGTGATTTTAACCAGGCAATAGATAATTTTTTAAATGCAGTAAGGTTAGACCCCGATTTTGTTGATTTGCTCATAAAACTCGGAACATCACTCTTTAAAATTGGAAAGTTTAAAGAGGCTATAGATTATTATTCAAAAGCAATAAAAATTGATTCATCAAACCCTGATTTTTATATAATGAGAGCTGAAGCATATGCAAAATTAGGAAATTTCAAAAATGAGATTAGTGATTATACTCATGCTATAAAGTTAAAGCAAGATGACCCGGTTTTATACGGTAAGCGAGCAGCAGTTTTTATGCAGGCAAAAAGATTTAACGATGCTATTAAAGATTATACTAAACTTCTTGAAATGAGACCGGCTTTAATCTGGGTTAAAGTTATTAGAGGGGATGCCTATGCTGAAATAGGAAGATTTCAGGAGGCCATAAATGATTATAATGATTTTATTGAGTTACAACCAGAATATCCTGAAGCGTATCTAAAAAGAGGTAAGGCTTATTTAAGTCTTGGAAATTTTAAACTTGCAATAGATGACTTTACAAGAACAATTGAAATGGCTCCTGAAATAATTGATGCCTACATTTTACGTGCCCATTCTTTCAACCAATTAGGAAAGATTGAAGATGCTCAAAAAGATATAAAGATGGCAACTTTACTAAAAAAGCAAAAAATGGATCCCATGAATAAATAAGAAACGCCCTAATTTAAATTCAGGGCGTTTCTGTTTCTGGGGATATGATGGTTCCCATGGCCTCTAAGGGTTATTATGTGGCTTATACGGGATTATAAGCAGACTTGGGACTAAAAACTGCAAAAAAGTCTTTAGAAAATTCTCTGTCCTGCCCAGGGGTTAAAAAAGCAAGCAAAACGAGGGTAAAAAACCCTCCTACCATTGCCCAAAATGCAGGTAGCATTCCAAATAACATAGATTTTGGAACAATACCTAATGGAAGGGCTATGGATAAAAATTGAGAAACAAGAATTGACCCAAGCGCTGCAATCTTACCACAACGCTTCCAATATAATGCAGCTACAACTGGCATAAACATACATGCAAAACCACCAAAACTCCACTCTATTATATTTATTATCCCTTTGGGCTGAATAAGTGCACCTATAAAAGCCACTAAAGCAAATAATATTACCAGGGCTCTACTTATTATTGTATCATTTTGCTTGAGAATTCCTTTTTTTCTGATAGGTAATATGATATCTTTTATAAAAATTTGGCCAATTGCTATAAGCTGGCTATCAAGGGTAGACATGAGGGCTGAAAATATTGCTGCACCAAGAATACCAGCCATCCAAGCAGGTGCATATTTTGCAAGGAGGATGGGCAATATAGCATCTGATGCCGAACCTTTAAGCCCAGGAATGGGAATGCGACCCCACATGCCTGCATATGCCATAAGTATAAATATTAACAAACCCGCAATAGGGTAAATTATAACAGTTTTTTTAAGTTCCGATGGTTTTTTTCCAGTAAGAAGCCTGCTGTAAACATTGGGGAATACTGGAACGGCTAAAGATACAATTATTCCGTAGCTGAAAAATCTCTGCCAAGACATATTTGCTCTATTTAATAATTCAGGATATTTATCCGCGATTGTTTGGGTTGCAAACTCAAACCCACCAAGAGAATAAGCAATAACAAAAAATATTACAATACCACCAATTAAAAATATAGAGGTTTGGAGTGCATTTACCCATGCCGCGCCTCTCATGCCGCCAAGAAACACATAAAAACAAACGACAAGAGTTACAACAAAAGCACCTACCCAATAGGGAATAGCCCCATGGGTTAAACCCTCTACTGTTCTTCCTCCACCTATAACTCCGACCATTAAATATGGGATCAGATAAAACAGCATAAATAAGGCAGAAATCCACTGCAGACCTTTACTTTGCCACCTTTTTCCCAAAAGTTCAGCTATTGTAATAATGTCAAATTTCTTCCCAAGGATCCAGCTTCTATTTCCTATGGTATAAAACAAAAGGGGTGAAAGCCATGCCCATGCTGTTCCAAAGTATGCCCATGTTATCCAGCCCACATGATAAGAAGTACCTGGAACACCAATCAGTGTTACAGCAGATATATTTGCACCAAAAACAGCACTAAATAAAATAAAAAATTTAAACTCTCTACTTGCCATTAAATAATCAGAAGCGGTTGCACCACTTCTGTAACTTCTAATACCAAGAATCATGCAACCCAACATATATAAACCTAAAATAACCAATATTTGTATTGTATCGCTATTCATAATTCCCCCCTTCATATTTACGCTTCATCTATATCTTTATCCCATAAGGAGAAGCATATATATAATACAAGACCAAAGCCTGCAAGCCATATTAAAAACTGGTATATCATTGGTATTGTTATCCATCCAAATAATATTGGGTATATCTTTTTGCCCCACCACCATAAATCAACCCTTATAATTAATAAAACAGCAGCAAACAAATAAACTAAAATCTCTTTCCAATGTTTTTTCATAATAATCCCTCCTTTTTATTTTCATATGTTCCAGTTTCTTTTTTTGTGCATCCCTCTTTATTTTTAATTAGCCATTTATATTGAGGTAGTCTCTCTATTGTTATATTTAAAAGTTCCTTCAATGTTTCATCTTTTAATGAATCGTTGTTTGATAAAAACTTTTGTTTTAACATTTTAAATACCCCCTATTTTTTTATTTTCTAAGCCTAAAGCGTTGAATTTTTCCAGTGGCTGTTTTTGGAAGTTCATCCACAATATAAACATCCCTTAACCATTTGTATTTTGGAAGTCTTTCGCTTACAAATTGAAGTATTTCCTCTGTTATAGAGTCGTTTTCTGAATGGTCTTTGTATCCTTCATTAAGACATATATATCCAAAAGCCTTAACGAGACCCTCTACTTCATGTCCAACAACAGCGGCTTCATTTACTGCGGGATGCTGAACAAGGACATTTTCTATTTCTACTGGTGAAACCCATATACCACCAACCTTTAACATATCATCACCCCTGCCTTGATAAACAAAATAACCGTCAACAACAGAATACATATCTCCTGTTTTAAACCAGCCGCCTTCGAGGAATTTTTCTTGGTTGTCTTTTGGCCTATTCCAATAACCTTTTGTTACACTTTCACCTCTTATAATAAGATGTCCTACTTCTCCTTCAGGGACCTCATTGCCGTCTTCATCTATTATTTTTGCTTCATAACCAGGAACTATTCTACCTGACGTTCCTGGTTTCACATTACCTTTTCTGTTTGATATAAAAATATGTAATGCCTCTGTGGATCCAATCCCATCTAAAATTTCTATACCAGTTTTTTCTTTCCATTTTTTAAAGATTTCAGGAGGCAATGCCTCACCTGCAGATACACAAATTCTAACTGATTTAAATGGATTTTCTTTTAAATCTCCTAATCTTTTTAAAACAGAGTTATACTGTGTAGGCACCCCAAAAAAAACAGTGGGTTTAAAGGTTTTAACTATTTCAATTACATTTTCTGGACTCGGAGGCTGTGATAAAAGCACAACAGAAGCACCATGTCTTAGAGGAAAGGCAAGGCTATTCCCAAGCCCATATGCAAAAAAAAGTTTACTCACAGAAAAACAAATGTCGTTTTGATTTAAACCTAAAATTGATAAAGCATAATTATCGGCCGAGTGTATCATATCTATATGTCTGTGGGGCACACCCTTGGGTTTTCCGGTGCTTCCAGAACTGTAAAGCCAAAATGCTATATCTTCTTTCTTTGATGGATAAGTTTTTGCTTCCCCTGGCATCTTTTGCAAATAGTATGGTAAAAAATCATCTACATAAAGCTTATAACATAAATGATTAGTTTTTGCCTTTGCAGCTTTACTATTCTTTTCTGTAATAAGTACTCTTGCCTCACTATCCGATAAAAGATATTCGTAGTCTTCGACATTAAGCATTGTATTAACAGGGACTGGCCAAGCTCCATATTTTATACTTCCTAAAAAAGCATAAAAAAACATCGGTGAATCCGGTAGATGTATCATTACTCTATCTTTAGGTGATATGTTTAACTCAGTAAGTAAATTTGCAAATTTGTTTACATTTTCAAGCAGTTCACCATATGTTACCTTTTTATTGCCGCAGTATATAGCAACTTTATCCTTTCGATTTATTGCATTTTTTTCAAGTAATTCTGATGCAACATTAAAAATCTCTATTTTATTGTTCATTTTTAACCTCCTTCTAAGCTTATTTTTTATTGAATTTTAATATTCAAAAACAATGCCATTAGGTTCAAAATGAAAAATGGTATGTTAATTCAATAAGATATGACTTTGGAAAAATTTTTTTTGATTATAAAATTTTTTGAAAAAATTTTTGATTTTTAAAAATTTTTAAAAAATTTAAATTAATGACGGGGTTTGAACGGAATTTTGTAAAATTTCATTTTTTTAGTCAACGTGGGCCTTGATATGCCAAGTATTTCACATGCTTTTCCATAATGCCATTTTACATCATTTAAAATTTTCAAAATTTTTTCTTTTTCTGATTCTAAAACGTGTGAGTTTTTTTTATAGTTTTCATCAATTTTTATAGAATTTAATTCATGATTATAATTTAAAAGAGAATCAATAGTTTTATCAAGGATTGTATCACCTTTTGTCTGGATCGCAGCTTTTGTTAAAACATTTTCAAGTTCTCTAATATTGCCAGGCCATGAATACATAATCAATCTGTTCATGGCTTTTTCTTCCACATGTTTTATTTTAATGCCTATTTCTGTATTTATTTTCTTTATAAGATATTTAACAATTAATGGTATATCTTCTTTTCTTTCTCTTAGAGGAGGCATTTTTATAGTAGCCACGCTCAATCTGTAGTATAGGTCTTCGCGAAACTTTCCTTCTTTCACAAGATTAACAAGGTCTTTATTTGTTGCTGCAATTATTCTTGCGTTTAACTTTAATGTCTTTGACCCCCCTACATGTTGAAACTCTCTTTCTTGCAGTACCCTTAGCAACTTTGCCTGTAATTCGATTGGTAACTCTCCAATTTCATCAAGAAAAACAGTTCCATCTTCAGCAATTTCAAATAATCCTTTTTTTAAAGAAATTGCACCTGTAAAAGCACCCTTTTCATGACCAAATAGTTCACTTTCAAGAAGATTTTCTACAATTGCTGAACAATTTATTGCCACAAAAGGCTTATCTTTATAAGCACTATAAAAGTGGATTGCCTTTGCTACAAGCTCTTTTCCAGTCCCTGTCTCTCCTTCAATTAAAACATTAACTCTATTTGTTGAAAGGATACCAATTGTTTTAAATATTTCATTCATCTTTTTAGTCTTACCTATAATCTCATTTTTTTGAAAATCTCTTTCTGTGATCGTTGAAATATGACTGACTTTATGTTTAAGTTTTAAAAGTTCATTGGCTTTTTCTATTGCCTTTTCAAGTTCATCCACATCTATAGGTTTTGGGATATATTCGAATGCACCAAGTCTTATAGCCTTTATAGTTGTTGACATATCATGAAAGGCGGTGATGATTATAACATATGGAGAATCTTCTTGTTTTTTTAATGCTTCAAGTATTGTAAGTCCATCTATGTCAGGAAGTCTCACATCAAGTATCACTATTTCTGGTAAGAAAGAATTTATCTTTTCTTGACATTCTAAACCATTTTTTGCACATTGAACATTAAAACCTTTATCAGATAGATATCCTTCTAAAAGTTCAAGAGAGGTTGGTTCATCATCTACAATTAATATTCTTGGTTTTATCATTTTACTATTTCTTTTTTAATTTTTGCTCTAATTGGGAAAAATATATTAAAACACATTCCCCCATTTTTTTCAGGGTATGCCTCAATCATTCCATTGTGGGCTTCAATAATGCGTTTTGCATTGGCAAGTCCAAGACCTGTTCCTTTTGGTTTTTTACTAAAATATGGGTCAAAAATGTATGGCAAATCTTCTTTATCAAGGCCACAACCATTATCTATTATGGACAGCTTTATAGCCTTATTTTCTTTAATTTCTCTAATATCTATATTGATTCTACCATGAATGTCTACAGCATCTATAGAGTTTAAAAGCAAGTTTATTATTGCCTGTTCTATCTTTTCCCTATCAAGCATAAGATAAGGTAAATTATTTCCAAATGATTTTTTTATTACTATCATTTTTTCTTTGATCCTTTCCTCTAAAGCCTCGATACAATTTTCAACCAAATCAGGTAGATAATTTTTAGAAAATTCAAACTTAATAGGCTTGGCAAAATCAAGCATTTCCATAGCTATTTTGTCTAATCGTAAAATCTGTTGTGATAAGATCTCCAATCTTCTTTTATCTGTTCCTTTCACAGTATTATTTTTAAGTAACATTTGAATGCTCATCTTTGCAGAAGAAAGTGGGTTTCTAATCTCATGTGCAAGAGAAGTAGTTAAGTGGCCTATATGTGCAAGGTTTTCTGACTCACGGATTCTTCTCTCCATCTCAACTCTTTCTGTTATGTCACGACAAATGCCTATGACGGCAATTCTACCTTCGTAATTTGTCAATGAAACAGTATTTTCAGTAGGCAGTGAATCACCTTTTTTAGTTAGTCTAAAATATACATATTGTTGTTTTGAAGTCCCTGTTGTTATTCTATCATTATATAATTTTTTAACATAATCTAATGATTTTGGAGAAACAAAATCAGTATAGCCTCTACCTATCACCTCTTTTATTGTATAGCCATGCATTTTACAAAACGCTTTATTTGCAAATACTATTTTTCCATCTTGATTGACAAAATAACCATCTCTTATTTTTTCAACTAACATTCTATATTTTTTTTCTGATTCAGCAAGCTGTTTAGTCCTTTCAGCGACCTTTTCCTCAAGTTTTAATGCATATTCTTTTATTTCCATCTCATGCAGTTCATGATAGTAATCAGTAAATTTTTGAATCGTGTGGGCCATGACATCATTTATCTTTTTTATCGCAATTATAAATTCTTGTCGTTCTAAATTTTCATTATTCAAAATATCAATCAATACAGTTCTATATAATTCAAAAGCTTTTTGAATTTCAGTTAATGAAAAACCAGAGCGAGATCTTAAGTTGGCTATCCACAGGATTGTTTTATCTAAAGCCCTGTAATCATTTTTTATTAACGCATCAAAATTTGCATCTGTGACACAGGTAATAGTTTTATAAAGATTTTCAACTGGCAAGGCAGAATATTTAGGGCTTACTTCGGTTTTGAGCCTTTTTACCCAAATATTTATAATATTATCTCTATTTTTTTTGAGTAGTTCTGAAAAGTTTTTCATTTTATCTTATAGTGTTTAATATTTAACACAGTAACCAAAAAAATTAAATAATTACAAAAAATTTATTTTAAGATTGACATAAAACTTTTTCTTGTGTTGAAATACCGTGTCATGGCAAAAAAGAAAAAAGATATAGATAAGGTAATAAAACAGCCCGATATTGTTATAAGAACAATAAGCGCGGGCTATGAATGGTTAAAGAAAAATTTAAAACAGTGCATTATTGTTGCATCTGTTGTTGTTATTTTAGCCTGTGCTGCCTTTGGATATAAGATATATCTGGATAGAAAAGATGAAGAAATCCAGAGGCTTTTTGCAGAGGGGATGAAGTATTATAGGGAATATACAATAACTGGGAAGGATGAGGCCTTAAATAAGGCAGAAGAATTATTTAAAAAAGTTTCAAGTGAAGCAGGTGGAAATATAAAGGCACTATCGAAATTATATATTGGCAGGATTAGCTACATAAAAGGCAAGATGGATGATGCAATAAAATTATATAAGGATGCCCAGGCAGAGACAGATGCCGAGGCCATAAAAATGTTATCTAAAAAGGCCCTCGATGTTATTGAAAAGAAATAGTTTCAATTAGAAAAACTTTTTAACTTTTTGGCATAATTCTTCTGGCAACATGACACTCACCGGTTCCATAAGAAGAGACTGGAAAAAATTGAGATCCGGTGCATAATCCCTCATATTTAAAAATGTCCTCGGGATGATTCTAAAATGACATGGAAAGAATCGCTGGTTTTCTTCACCGAAAAAGATCGTTGCATTAAAACTATAGATGCCATCCTCTTTATAGTATTTAAATACATTTAATAAACCAGAAGTAAGGTCCTGAATTGCCTCATTGCCAAATTCATCTATAGAGTATATTTCAGGGAATACGCACATGACCTCACCTATTATGCCAAGGGATACGAAGGATGCAAGCCATACGCTACTACCTATTTTACCAATGAACCTTTCATTACGATTTTCTTCTTCTCTTATCAATTCATCCCAGAAGCTTATCCGGTGTTTTTCATAAAACTCTTTCGATGCCCTGTATTCATCTGTAAACTGGTTTCCTGGGAATTGGCTCGCAAAGTACTGCTGATGTGGATGGACAAGCCCTCCCCCTGAGGGAGGCATATAGTTCCAGCTCATAAGATGATATGGGAGATGCGGCTCTATCTTTTTAATTCTTTTTAGAAAATCAATGCCCACATAGAATGCATCGAAAAGCCTCTTTTCTGAAAAACCATCCACAGGGCATACATGCTCATCTGTCATAATCACTACTGCACTGTATATGTCATAGGGAAAAAGATTGGGGATAAGCACAGATTCTCCCCTTACAATCCTTCCCTCTGGTATAATTTCTTTTTTAAATTTAGGGGTTGTTCTTTCTCTGTTTTCTAAACAAAATGGACAGAACCCCTTTTTCTCGGGCTTTGAATATTCTTCAAGGGGTAATTTTTGAGGCTTTATTGCACCAAAGTGGGAGAAATGGCCTGTCCTACCTGTTAGTGGGTCAATCCTTACCTGAAATTTTACAGTGGTTTCCTGAAAACCCTTTCTCGGATCAAGAAATGCACTCTCTGATTCGAATATATTGAACACTATCTTTGAAGCCATATTGACACCCCGGAAACTAAATTTAAGGCCTTTTCATGTTAACATACATGTGATTTTTTACACAATAATTTTTGTAAAGGAAAATTTGTTTCGCTGCCTTTCTTGAAAATCCTGTTTATGTGTAATACTATTCTTCTATGTATGTGAATCTTGGGAAATGGACAGAAAAAGGCATCGACGAGATATTGAAAAATGCTAAAAAGATAAATGACCCAGGAGAAAGGGTGAGTTTTATTTCAGGTTTTTTTCTAAAAACAGCTTATATAGAGTCCACATTAATAGGCAGTTCAGCCACAGAAGAAGAACTCGTGGTAAATCTTTCAGGGGTTGATTGCTTTACTTTTATAGATTATGTGGAGGCAATGAGGCTATCAGAATCATATGAAGATTTTCTAAAAAACCTTACAAGGTTAAGATATAGAGATGCCATAGTAAGTTTTGAGTGTAGAAACCATTTTTTCACAGACTGGATAGAAAATAACACTCAATTTATCGAAGATGTCACGGAAGTTGTTGGAAAAGAAAAGACAAGGCAAGCAAAAAAGATACTGAATTTAAAAGAAGATGGTTCACTATTTTTAGAGGGGATAGAGATCAAAGAAAGGAAGTTACGCTACATTCCCACTCAAGATATCAATGATACATTCATGAATCTTATAAAAACAGGTGACTATATAGGCATCTATACTGAAACAGAAGGTCTTGATGTATCCCATGTGGGTATTGCAATAAAGATGGAAGATGCAATGAAATTCAGACATGCCTCTTCAAGAAAAAATGTGATGATGGTAGTAGATGAAGACTTCAAGGAATATATAGAAGGAAAAGACGGTGTCATTGTTTTAAGACCAAAATCCTATATTTATGGAACCAAGATGTGTTAAAATAACTGAGAAAAATGGAAAACAAAAACAATAAGGTTCAAAAAATCATAGATTTTCTCTCCAACTATCTTCAGGGCAAAGAAAAGCCCTTAAGGCTTGCCCTAATCGCGTTTTTTTCAAGGGGGCACCTCCTCATTGAAGACCTCCCAGGTCTTGGAAAGACGACCCTTGCCATAGGCATTGCCAAATCCTTAGGTCTTACATTCGGAAGGATCCAGTGTACAAGTGACCTTTTGCCCACAGATATAACAGGTCTCTCTATATACAATAAAACAACCGGAGAATTTGAATTTCATCCAGGCCCTATCTTCAATAACATCGTCCTCTGTGATGAAATAAACCGGGCTACACCAAAAACTCAGAGTGCACTCCTTGAGGCCATGGGAGAAAAGCAGGTCACCATTGAAGGTAAGACCTATAAACTACCACGCCTTTTTTCCATCATTGCCACACAGAATCCTGTAGAGCAATTTGGAACCTTTCCTCTACCTGAATCTCAGCTTGACAGGTTCATGATGAAAATAAGCATTGGATACCCTTCAAACGAGGCTGAAAGGGAGATTTTAAAGATAGGAAGTAAAAGGGAAGAGCTCTACTACATTGAACCCATTATGACAAAAGAAGATGCAGAGGAGATACAAATAAGCATTGAAAAGGATGTATATGTGTCTGAAAAGGTGCTCGATTACATAATGGCCATTATAAACAAAACAAGGAGAAACGGATACATCACAGCAGGACTTTCTACAAGGGGTGCATTGACATTGATGACAACGGCAAAGACAAATGCTTATTTCCACGGCAGGAACTTTGTAATCCCTGAAGATATAAAGGAGCTCATTGAGTTTACCGTACCCCACAGGGTCATATTCAAAGAAGAATACGAAAGTCTTGATAAGAGGGAGATTATAAAATCTTTAATAGAAGAAATACCCACCCCCGCGTGATAAAGATAACAAGGGCAGGTTTTCTTTATATACTGCTCACAATCTTTCTCGGTATATCTGCTATAAACACGGGAAATAACCTTATTTATCTTATAGTGGCAGCACTATTGAGTTTCATGGGTATATCGGGATTTTTCGGCAAAAACAACCTTTTTAGAATTGAAATTGATATTGAATTCCCCCAGGAGATATATGCAAAAAATGAATTTCCCCTTAAGGTTACATTAAGAAATAAAAAAAGGGTGCTACCTGTATTTCTCATGAAGGTTCATATAAACGGAAAAGATGCCTTTTTCCCTTATGTGGATCCAAAAGGAACTGAAACAAGATACATCAACATCTCATTCCCAAAAAGGGGTAGATACATAATAGATCATATATATGTGTATTCTGTATTTCCTTTCAATTTTTTTACAAGGTATAGGTCCCTGGAAAAGACCTTTGAATGCATAGTGTTTCCTCCATTAAAAGAGTGTTCCCTCATTACCCTTTATGAAAAAAACAAGAGATTAAAGGGAGACAGAACTTCGGATTCCATCGGTTACGATACAGACATAGTCTCCATCAGGGAATATGTGTACGGAGACCCCCTTAAATATATAAATTGGAAGGCAACGGCAAAGACAGGAAAGCTCAAAACTAAAGAGCTATCATCTCTTGTATATAGACCTGTTTTTATCAACTTTGATGAGGTGTTAATTTCTGATTTAGAGGAAAGGATTTCCTGTGTTGCCTACACTGTTTTAAAACTCATAAAGGCCAATATGCCTGTTGGTCTGAGAATAAAAGATAAGACTCTCATGCCTGATGTGTCTTACAACCACAAGATCAATATACTCAAGGAACTTGCCCTTTATGAAGGTAGTTGACCTAAAATCCATTAAGATCATCCATATTGTTAAGGTTTTCACCTATGCTATCGGGGTCATAAGCTTTTTATCCATTGCAAGATACATAAGTTTTGTATATTCCGGGCTTTTTCTTTTGATTTTTTCTATCTCCGTTTATTTTGAGTACAAAAACAGGTTTTTTATCCCCAGATGGATTATAAATTTATTTTCCCTTGGCATTGTTGCCTATACAATATACAGGATAAATACCGATGAACTGGTCATCCAGCTGGTTGAGGCGCTTTTGATCATCTTTGCGGTAAAATTCCTTGAAGAAAAAAAGACAAGGGATTATATGCAGATTTACACCCTTTCCCTTTTTTTGCTTGCGGGACTAGGGCTTTTGTCCCTGGATATTGTCTTTTCTGTATATCTTATAATTGTCGTTATAATGCTCTCCTTATCCTCTGTCCTTTTAACATTTTATTCTCAAGACCCTGAAATGGAATTAGATTTCAGGACAATTTTAAAGATCATTTTTAAATCCCTCTATATCCCATGCGTTGCCATACCTTTAACAGTGGTGATGTTTGTTATATTACCGAGGACGCAGTACCCCATACTGAACTTTTTAAACAGACCTGATAAGGCAAAGACAGGCTTTACAGAAAGCGTAAGGCTCGGTGCCGTGTCTAATATTCAGGAAGATGCAAGTATTATAATGCGTGTTCACATGGAAAGGATAAGAGATGAAGACCTTTACTGGAGAGGAATTGTTCTTGATTATTTTGATGGAATTTCATGGAAGAGTTCTAAAAAACAGTATTTAAACCAGAATCAGCCTGTAATAGTGCCTGGAGCCTCTGTGAAACAGGTAATATATCTTGAACCATATGAGAACAGGTATATCTTTGGTCTTGATAAGCCTGTTTTTATCTCTTTGAAGGGTATAAAACGCTTAGAAGACCTCTCATATGTGATGCCTTCCCCCATTGAGAGGAGACTCCGTTATGAGGTACTGTCTGTAATGTCCCATGTGTTTTATGAACATGACATTGACAAAACATTATATCTTCAGGTGCCTGAAAATATTTCTGAAAGGATAAGACAGCTTGCAAAAATACTCGCCAGTGGTAATGATATTTTAAATAATATCCAGGCCGTATATAATTTTTTCAACGACGGCTCCTTTAGATATTCTCTTAAAAATTTGCCTGTGAGCAGAACACCCCTTGAGGATTTCTTATTTAAAAATAAATATGGCAACTGCGAATACTTTGCATCTGCCTTTGCGGTAATCTTAAGGCTTGCAGGGATTCCTTCAAGGCTTGTGGGTGGATATAGGGGAGGCTATTACAATGATGTGGGAAAATACTATCTTGTACCGCAGAAGAATGCCCATGTATGGGTTGAGGCGTATATCAACGGTAAAGGCTGGATGAGGTTTGACCCCACACCTGTTGCTTATGAAACATTTGGTCTGGGTAAAAAAAAGGATATCATATTACAGATAAGGCTTATTATGGATACAATAAACTTTTACTGGTATGCCTTTGTTATAAATTACAATTTAGACAGGCAGCTCTCCATTGCCTTTGCCATAACACAGGGCATTAAAAGACCCCATTTAAAACTTGATATAAAAAACCTTGCATTCATAAAATATGTGGCAATTTTTTTATCTGTTTTAATACTTTCATTTTTTTCTATTAAGGCTTTTATGAGAAGGCAGGATAAAGAAAGGTATATGCTCTGGCAATTCTATAGAAGATTGAATAAATACGGATATAAAAAGAGAGCATCCCAGGGGCTTGAAGAATTTGTCTCCATCATAAAGGATGAAAACCTAAAGGAAAAAGCACGCGAATTTGTAGTCGCATTTGAAGAGAGCTTTTACAGGGATAAAAAATTAAGTAGAATGGATATAAAAAGGTTGAAAAGGATTATAAAGGCCATATGAAAAGGATGGGAAAAAAGAGGTTACATTGCTTGTGTTTTATAACATTATTTTTTTTACACCTTCTTATAAATGGTTGTTTTTTCCATGAAGCGGCTGCAAGGGAAGGCAGTGTGGTCTTTTATGAAGGAAAAGATAAAATCCTGTGTGCTTTTACTGTGGAATTAGCCATTACAGAATTTGAGCAGACAAGGGGCTTGATGTTCAGAAGATCCCTGAAGAAAGGTCACGGTATGCTCTTTATCCACAGTGATGACGAGATAAGACATTACTGGATGAAAAACACCTACATCCCCCTTGATTTAATATTCATTGATTCGGGTATGACTGTTGTGGATATATACAGGGATGCAAAGCCTTTGGATGAAACAACAATTTCATCTAAGGCCAGGGCAAGATATGTCCTTGAGATAGCAAGCGGTGAGGCAGATGCATGTAGAATAAAAAAGGGCACAAAGGTAAGAATAGTAACGAATCAATAAAAACTTTTTTTATGATCCGAGTTTTCCACAATTTTTGTGGAAAGTCTGTGGAAAAAATGTAGGTGTATTGCTCTAACTATTTGAATTTATTATATTTTTAGTATTTCACAATCAATTTTATCAATTTTAAAAATCAAATATTTTCAAGGGGATACAAAAGAGAGATTAAAAGTCAATACCCATGACCGCTGGCTGGCCTTTATCAAAAATGTGGCTTATTTTTTTCATTTCCGTTGCTATATCCGCCATTTTCAACAGTTCATAAGGGGCATACCTGCCTGTTATGATTACATGGATTTCATAGGGAAGATGTTTTAAAAAGTCTATGACAGCCTCAAGGGAAATTAGCCCGTATTTTATAGCGACGGTTAATTCATCAAGTATAAGGATGTTATAGTTTTTTTTGGAGAGCATTTCTTTCATGGTTGACCAAGCCGAACGAGCCAATTCTATATGTTCTTTCTTTTCATCACCTTCAAAGAAAAATTCACTACCAAAGGCCAATATCTCTATATTTTGTGATAGGCCTTCCTTTATATTATGTTCCCCTGAACTGCCTTTTTTTTTCATGAATTGAATCATAAGGGTGCGCATGTTATGACCGGATGCGCGAAGGGCAATACCTAATGCAGCTGAGGTTTTTCCTTTTCCATCTCCTGTAAATACAATTATCATCTATTTTATACCCTATCAAACCTCTTTTCTAACCCTTTATGCATCCTAATGGGATTATCTTGGCCACAAGCCTGGAAATACCTGCATTGTGTACCACCTGAACCACCTTTGAAACATCTTTATATGCCTCGGGCATCTCTTCCACAAGGGTGGACTTACTCGCTGCCCTGACAATGATACCCTTTTCTTCCATCTCTTTTGAGATGGAACGTCCTTTTGATGCCTTTATTGCTTGGTTTCTGCTCAACACCCTCCCTGCACCATGGCATGTACTGCCAAAGGTCTCCTCCATTGCCTTTTTTGTGCCGCATAAAACATAGGATGACCTTCCCATATCACCAGGAATGAGAACAGGCTGACCTATGTCTTTATATCTATGAGGTAATACATCTTCGCCTGAACCGAATGACCTCGTTGCCCCTTTTCTATGGACACATACCAGTGTTTCCTTTTCTTTTTTTCCTTCTTTAATTTTGTGTTTTTCAATCTTGGCGATGTTATGACATACATCGTACACAAGGGAAAGTCCTATTTTGTTCGCACCCATTCTGAATATCTCTTCAAAGGTCTCCCTGACCCAGTGGGTGATGATTTGTCTATTGGCAAAGGCATAGTTTGCAGCAGCTGCCATAGCCGAGAGATATCTTTTTCCTTCAGGTGATTCAATGGGTGCACAGCAGAGTTGTCTATCCGGTAGATATATGCCATATCTTTCCGATGCCTTCATCATCTCCCTTATGTAATCATCGCAGATCTGATATCCTAGGCCTCTGGAGCCTGTATGAATCATGATGGTGATTTGATTTTCAAATAGACCAAATCTTTCTGCAGCTTCTCTATCGTATATTTCTTTGATGTAACCTACCTCTACAAAGTGATTTCCCGAGCCCACAGTTCCTAACTGATCCCTTCCCCTGTCAAATGCCTTATCGGACACGCATTCAGGGTCAGCATGATCCATCTCACCTGTATCTTCTATATATTCAAGGTCTTCTTTTTCACCAAAACCGTTTTCTACTGCCCACCTTGCACCTTTTTTCAATACCTTTTTCAATTCATCTCTTGATAGCTTTAGATCCTTTCTGTGAGAGCCTACTCCGCTCGGAATGTTAATATAGAGAAGGTCTATAATATCTTTTATCTTTCCCTTTATATCCTTTACGCTCAGCACGGAGCGTAGCAATCTCACACCTCAGTTTATATCGTAGCCAACCCCACCGGGAGATACAACCCCATTCTCTATGTCAAAGGCAGCAACCCCACCAATAGGAAAACCATAACCCCAATGGATGTCAGGCATGGCCATAGATGCCTTAACAATCCCTGGCAGACAGGCCACATTTTCTACTTGCTTGATACTTTCTTCTGTTCCAAGAATCTGAAAGAGTTCATCATTTACATATATTATACCGTCCACATTCATGTTTCCGTGTTTCTCAATGATATATCTATTCTCATCAAGCTTTTTTATATGTGTCTTTTTTTCTTCCATACAATTTCCTTCTTTTAATTTTTCAAACGTCTAAAATGATCTGTGCCTTATATAAGCCGTTGTCTTCTTTCAGAGAGAATTTATGATACGTTACCGCCTTGACTTCCTGTTTAATCGTGCACTTTTCCGGGTCAAACACGCAACCTACCACGGTTCCTGTAAGCCTATTGTTATCTATCTTTATAGAAAACTCCTTTGGTATAAAACCTTCTGTGTCCCATAGATAGATAAGTTCATTTAAAAAGTTTATTAAAAGTTCACCATTCCCTTCAATATTGAGTTTTTTGCCTTTTTCTGCCCCCTTTTTTTCTGCATCCACTATGAATTGAAAAACCCCGTGAGCTGCATTTGAAAAAAGCTCTTCAAGTGTTTTTCCATACACTTCAAGCCCTACATCTGCCTCATGTTCTATGGGTTTAAATTTTAATTCTTCTTTTTTTTGCTGTACCTTTTTATTCTTCATAGCCTTATTTTAACTCTTTTATGATCCCTTTTATCTTATCTGTAATTTCAATGGCCTTATCCAGTGGTCTCTGCCAGATGTTTCGACCGAAGATAAGCCCCGATGCCCCTGATTTAAAACAGATCCTCACCTTATCAAGGAGTTCCTCATCTGACATCATTCCACCTCCTGCAAAGATCACAGGAACCCCGCAGGCAGCAGCTACAACCCTTTTTACAGCATCTTCAAGGGATATTTCAAGGTCTCTATAAAATGAAGGTAAATTTGGGTTCTTTTTAGTTGATGGGATATTCAGTTTAATCATATCAGCACCCAATTCAGCGGCCGTCCTTGCAGCATACTCTATTGCATAGAGGCTATCCTTTCCCCCTTTTTCGTTTATGTCTCTACCCCTTGGATATGACCATACGATTATAGGTAACCCAAATTTGTGCGCCTCTTCCCTTATTTGAGCGAATTGCTCTATATCCTCATCCTGTCTTGGTGAGCCAACATATAATGTATATCCAATGGCAATGGCAGAAAGGGACAATGCATCTTCAATACTTGCTGTTATAGGCGATAAAGGCTCTTCATCTGAGGGGATATTTGTCTTTCCATTAACCTTTAATACAAGGGGCACCTCACCATAATAATCTTTAAAATATCTTCTTGCATTGCCTATGTGCATGGCCATGGCATCGTATTGGCCTTTTTTTGCTATTTCTATTATGTGCATGGGATCCTGGGCGAATGGGGCATTAAAAAAATCAACCGGTCCGTGTTCGAGTCCCTGGTCATATGGCAGGATCAATGCCTTTCCGTGTCTTTTAAATAATGCATTTAATTTTACCTCTTTTGGTTCCATTGCCCCCTCCTTCAGTTTTATTTTTTGAAACATTAAATTTAATTTCTTTTAATTCTTTTGAGTTGCATTAAAACTTCATTATTACTTTTTTAATTATCTACGGTAATGCTTATGCCTTTTTATCTAATTTTAGAATGGTCATCCCTGAGCCAATGCCAGACTTCCTTGAGTTAACAGATTCCCATTGCAAGGTTAAAAGCAATTAATCAACCTGATAAAGTATAAATTTTATTTGAAACCTCTAATTTCATTTTTATTTACCATGTAACTTATCTTTATTATCTCTCTGTAAGCCTATTCCATACGGCCTTTAGAAGATAATATACCACAAAAACTGAATTGTTTATATATTTTTAAAAATTATTGCTGCCAGTTCAACCCCTCCTCATCTTTATCCAGTATGCCTTACCCTGATGTAATGTGGTGAGAGGTTCTACATTCGAGGTCTGATTTGTAGTATTTTGTATTGCCTTCCATATCCCATTCTCCCAGCCCCAGATGATATCTTTTTACCCTTATCGGATTATATAGTTTGAAATATAATTTTTGAGGGTTATTCCAAATTCTTTTGATCTGCCAGAATTAGCGAACGTATCTCCTCTGGAACGCCTCTAAAATCGAGATGACCAAAAATATCATCCATGCTAAACTTTTTCAATTTACGAAAATAACCTGTTGCCCTTGTGCATAAC
>JAOAFK010000150.1 GCA_026416315.1 Syntrophorhabdaceae bacterium
GAATAGACCCTGTGATTGCCGATGACAGAAACGACCCTACAGAAGGGGCGAATGCTGCATTAAAACTCATAACACAGGATAAGGTATTGGCCATAAGCGGTCCCCTTACATCAAAGGTATCAATCCCTGTTAGCGAGATAGCGAACAGCAATAAAATAGTAATGATTACAGGTACAGCCACAAACCCCAAGGTAACCGTACAGGATGGAAAGAGGAAACCATATGTGTTTAGAGCCTGCTTCATTGACCCATTTCAAGGAACTGTGGCTGCCAATTTTGCCATAAAAGAACTTAAGGCAAAGACTGCTGCTGTGCTATACGATGTGGGAAATGATTATTCTAAAGGCCTTGCGGAATACTTCAGGGATACATTTACAAAAAAAGGTGGCAATGTTGTTGCCTATGAGTCATACCAGAAAGACGATGTAGATTTTTCTGCCCTTATCACAAAAGTGCAGGTTAAAAAACCTGATGTTTTATACCTACCAGATTATTATAACAAAGTAGCCCTCATTGCAAGACAGGTAAGGGAAAAAGGCTTAAAATCAATACTTTTAGGTGGTGATGGATGGGATTCCCCGGAATTATTAAAGATAGCAGGCAGTGCAATTGAGGGTGGATATTTTACAAATCACTATTCACCAGACAGGAAAGACCCTGTGGCAGATGGATTTATAAAACGTTATAGAGAGAAACACAATACTGTTCCTGATGCGCTTGCCGCATTAAGCTATGATGCCACAATGATACTGCTAAAGGCCATAGATAATGCAAAATCATTAAAAAATGAAGATCTAATGAGATCCCTTAACAACATAAAAAATTATAAAGGCGTCACCGGAAATATAAATTTCGATAAAAACGGTGATGCCGTAAAGTCTGCAGTGATTTTAAAGGTGGAAAAAGACAAAGTAAAGTATATGACCACTGTGAACCCATAGCAATACCTGTATATTTTTGGGGGTATGGAACATATAATTTATATTCTTCAGCAGGTTGTAAACGGGCTTCAATTAGGGGCTGTGTATGCCCTCATTGCCTTGGGTTACACCATGGTATACGGGGTATTGAGGCTTATAAATTTTGCCCATGGTGATGTTTTCATGCTCGGGGCTTTTGTTGCATATTTTCTCATCTCCAAGTTCAGCATGCCTATATATCTTGTTTTTATACTGACTATGTTCTCATGTGCCCTTGTGGGCTATCTCATTGAAAAGATCGCATATAAACCATTAAGGGATGCACCGAAGATATCCCTTCTTATCACCGCAGTGGGTGTATCCCTTTTTCTTGAATACTTTTTAAGCCTCAATGCCATATTTACCCCTAACTATATTGCATTTCCCAGACCATTTGATGTAAAAGCATATGATTTCACTTTTCTTTCCATCACAAATGTCCAGGTCATAATTTTTATTATTACATTTATTTCTCTGTTTATCCTATATCTTCTCATATATAAAACAAAATATGGAATTGCCATGAGGGCAGTCTCCCATGATAAAGAAACAGCATCCCTTATGGGTGTGGGTATTGACGGCATAATCTCCTTTACCTTTATAGTGGGCGCATCCCTTGCAGGTGTGGGTGGTATTCTTTACGGCATAGCATATCCCCAGATCAATGTGTTTATGGGTATCATGCCTGGTATTAAATCCTTTATTGCTGCCGTTTTAGGTGGTATTGGTGTTATCCACGGTGCTGTGGCAGGCGGTTTGATCATTGGCATCTGTGAGGTATTTGTTTCTGCATTTCTCTCTTCCACATTCAGGGACGGGGTTATATTTATTATCCTATTTGCAGTTCTTCTTTTTAGACCAAGGGGTTTATTTGGTAAAAGGATAGAAAAGGTATGAGATTTTTTAGAGAATCAAAACAGTTTATCATTGTAATGTTCATTTTATATGTGGTTTTAAAGATTTTATTTATCTCCGGTATGGCATCTCCTTATATTCAGCAAATAATACAGTATGCCATAATTATTGCCCTTGCTTCCCTCGGCCTTAATATCATATACGGTTTTACAGGTCAATTCTCTCTTGGTCATGCAGCCTTTTATGGAATAGGGGCATATACATCTGCATATATTACCAAAATGTTCGGCATTGATAATATATTTTCCTATATACCTGTTTTAATGCTATGCGGTATCATATCAGGTCTCATCGGTTTTCTTATAGGCATTCCCATATTGAAACTGAAGGATGATTTTCTTGCCATAGCAACACTTGGTTTTGGAACCCTTGTGAGGGTATTTTTTGATAATTCGGATAAAATTACAGATGTATTAGGTGGTTCCAGGGGCTTTGTGGGCATACCAAAGATAACAAATTTAGACCTTGTTCTTGTTGTTTTTGCCTTTATAGTTATTATCACAAGATATATGATAAAATCCCGCTTCGGTCTGTTCTGGAGATGCATAAAGGAAGATGAGCTTGCTGCAACATCAATCGGTATCAACACAGCCAATATGAAACTCATGGCATTTACATATGGCTGTATGCTTGCAGGATGTGGCGGTGCATTTTATGCCAATCTATATTCGTTCTTACATCCATCGAATTTCGATATACTGAGATCCATAGATTTTCTTATCATTGTAATCATTGGTGGTATGGGAAACATAACGGGCACCATATATGCAAGTATCATATGGGTGGGTTTTATCGAGGGATTGCGTATTGTCTTACCATCTGAAATTATGGATCTACGATGGGTTGTGATACCTGTGCTTCTTATATGCATCATGATGTGGAGACCTTATGGAATAATGGTAAAAAAACCAAGATAAATTGATTATGAAGATCCTCGAGGTGATGGAACTCGAAAAAAATTTCGGTGGCATAAAGGCAGTTGATAATATCTCCTTTTTTATTGAAGAAGGTGAAGTCTTTGGCATAATAGGTCCAAACGGCGCTGGAAAAACAACCCTATTCAATCTAATTTCCGGTATCTATACCCCTGATAAAGGAAAGATTTTTTTTAAAGGGAAAGATATAACAGATATCCCTCCATATATGCTCCCCCATTTTGGCATTTCAAGGACTTTTCAGAATATGAGGCTTTTTGGCAGCCTTACTGTTTTAGAAAATATTTTGCCAGCCATAATGGTTAAAAATTCTTATAATATATTTCAGGCAATTTTTAGAACAGGCAGTTATTTAGACATGGAAAAAGATGCATATAATAGGGCATGCGAACTTATTGAATTCTTTGGTCTTACTGAAAAGATGGAATATAGTGCAAGCAGTCTTTCCTATGGGGAACAGAGAAGGCTCGAACTTGCAAGGGCACTGGCCACAGAACCGACTCTCATCCTTATAGATGAGCCCGGTGCAGGTATGAATCCCAAGGAAATATGGGATCTGGCCTTGATGATCAAGGCCATCAAGGAAAAATTTTCTTTAACAATTGCCATTATAGAGCACCAGATGAACCTCATAATGAATATATCCGATAGGATTATGGTTATGGATTTCGGGGAAGAGATTATGACAGGCACACCACAGGAGGTAAAAAAAGATAAAAGGGTGATTGAAGCATATTTAGGAGAAGAACTCGATTGAATAATATTGAAGGTAATGACTTTCTTTTAAGGGTTGATAACGTAACAGTAAAATATGGTAACATCCCTGCTTTAAGGGGTGTATCCTTATATATAGACAGAGGAGAGATGATCTCTGTTATAGGTGCCAACGGTGCAGGTAAGACAACCCTCCTAAAAACCATTTCAGGCCTTCTTAAGCCTGTACAGGGAAACATAAGGTTTGGTAGTTTAAACATAGAAAATTTAAGACCCGACAGAGTAGTTAAAAAGGGCATTGTTATGGTGCCAGAGGGTAGAAAAATCTTTCCGGATCTGACTGTAAAAGAAAACCTTGAGTTAGGGGCATATACAATAAAAGACAGAACAATAAAAAAAGAGCTATTTGAACTTGTGTTGAGTACATTTCCGAGACTGAAAGAGAGGCTAAAACAGCATGGTGGCACTTTATCAGGGGGTGAACAACAGATGTTAGCAATGGGGAGGGCACTCATGGGAAATCCAAAGCTACTTTTACTCGATGAACCGTCCATGGGTCTATCACCGATCTTTACAAGAGAAATCTTTTCATTGATAGAACTCGTTAGAAAAGAAAAAAACATATCTATCATCATCGTTGAACAGAATGCCCATATGGCATTAGAACATTCTCAGAGGACTTATATATTGGAGAACGGTGAGATTATTATGGAGGGTTTTTCATCTGATTTAAAGCATAACCAGAGGGTCATAGAGGCATATTTAGGTGTCTGAACTCAAAACCTTATTGTAAATACCGCATAATTATTGTATACAAGATACATGAGATTAAACAATTCTGATGAAAAGTTAATAAATGTGGGAAACTGGATAGAAAGGTGGTCTCATATACAGCCGGAAAAGATTGCCATATTTTCTAATGATACCCCCTATAACTACAGAACATTAAATGAACGTATAAACAGAATTGCCAACATCCTCCTTGAGAGAAATATAAAAAAAGGTGACCGAATTGCTGTTCTGATGCATAACTCCATTAAATTTGTAGAGATATTCTTTGCCATATCAAAAATAGGTGCTATTCTTGTTCCTTTAAACTGGAGATTGGCCATGCCTGAACTTGAGTTCATCTTAAAAGATAGCAGAACTACATTTATCATCTTTGAAGAGGAATTTATTGATACTATAGCAAGGATGAGAAAGAAGATTGTTGTTGACCATTATATCTCCTGTTCAGATAATGGTGAAAAAAAGGATAGGGCCTTGCCTTACTGGGTGGAGGATTATGATGCCTTAATGAATAGGGCATCGAAAGAAAGTCCTCACATAGCATGGCAATCAGGTGATGATGATACACACATTATTATGTACACATCAGGGACAACAGGGGTGCCGAAAGGCGCCATGCTATCCCACAAAAAAACATTTTATAATGTTCTAAATGCCAACATATATTTTGATTTAACAAGAAAAGATGTGGCCATTATAGCAAGACCACTTTTTCATTCAGGTGGTCTTATTGTTGAGCTTGCACCAGTATTATATAAAGGTGCGACTGCAATAATAAAAAGGCGTTTTAGCCCAGAAGAGATATTAAAGACCATAGAAGAATATAGGGTAACCGTCCTTGAACTACCTGCCACTGTGTATAATTTTATTTTACATGACTGTGATCTATCAAAATACAATATCTCCACTGTCAAATGTTTTTTTACAGGTGGTGAGAGGGTGCCCATATCTCTTCTTTCAGCATATGCAGAAAAAGGTATATATATATCTCAGATCTATGGATTGACTGAGGCATCAACCCTTTTTTGGTTACCCTATGACATGGCACATAAAAAGATGGGGTCTGTAGGAAAGCCTGTATTTCATGCAGATGTAAGAATTGTAGATGAAAATGGTAAGCCAGTTCCACCAGGTGTTGTAGGTGAAATTATAGTGAGGGGTCCTGTTGTCATGAATGGATACTGGGGAAAACCGGAGCTTACAAAGAAGGCCATCAAAGATGGATGGCTCTATACAGGTGACCTTGCCACAATGGATGAAGATGGCTTTGTATTTATAGTTGACAGAAAAAAGGACATGTTTATAAGTGGAGGAGAAAATGTATATCCTGCTGAGGTTGAAAAGGCCATCCTTAATCATCCTGATGTCCAAGATGTAGCAGTAATTGGGGTGGAAGATAAAAGATGGGGCGAGGTGGGCAAGGCATTTATTGTGTTGAAGTTAGGGAGAACAACAACAGAAGAAGACATATACAGATTTCTCAATGAAAGACTTGCCCGCTACAAGATACCTAAATATATCGTGTTTGTAGATAAGCTACCTAAAACAGCTTCAGGAAAAATAAGAAAGAGCCTTCTTAAGGAGCTTGACTATTTCAAGGAACATGAAACAAGTCAATGAAATGAAGTTAAGAAAAGAGGAACATGAAAGGCTTATTGATGACTTCAAAACACTGACATTTCAAGCCCTTGAAGAAACTGACATGGATAGTTTTATCGAGATTTTGATGAAAAGAGATGAAGTTATTAAAAAAATTGTAAAGGAAAATATAGAACTTGACAGTAACGAAATAGATTTTTTTTATGACCTTGAGAAAAAGGTGTCAGAGAGGCTTGAGGATGCAAGAAAGACTGTTGTAGAGGATATAGATGCAATAGCTGAGAAAAAGAGGGCCATAAGAAAATATACCCCTAAATTTCCCTTTCCACCTATGCCTGTTTTTTTTGATAAAAAAGGTTGAAAAAAATACTTAAGTTTTAAAAATTATATCCGATATATTTAACAGGTGAGATATGACTATATCGGATCTTCAAATAAACAGTGTAATTAAAAGTTACACAAAAAATATGAAATTCAAGGTAAGACAAACAGATAAAGAGCAGACAACAAATAATATTGTTCATGAAGACCGTGTGCTCATCTCTGAAGATGGTAAAAAGATGTTACTTGAAAGAATTGGAGAAAATATGGCTGATAGGCTGAGAAGGCATGACAAAGAAGGACATGTTTCGGATATTAATAGTAGATGATAACGCAGAGATCAGAGAAATTGTTAAGGA
>JAOAFK010000020.1 GCA_026416315.1 Syntrophorhabdaceae bacterium
ACTTGAAGGTATTGTCCTCGGATTTATAGTGGATTCAGTATCAGAGGTATTGAGGATTCCAAGCAGCACCATTGAGCCACCTCCATCAATCATAAGGGGTATTGAATCAGAGTTTATAGAAGGCGTGGGAAAACTTGAGGATAGACTTCTTATACTTTTAGAACTAAAGAAGATTTTTTCCACAGCAGAGCATAAAACTATAGAAGAGATGGAGCTTAATTAAAATGGAGTAAACAAGGCATATAAATTGCAATTATTAATATTGAGGAACCAACATGAAAGAATTATTCGACATAAACCTCTTATCTGAGATAAAAGGTCTTGATAAAAAATTATCCATTTCTAAAGAGCAGTTAAAATTAAGACGCCAGATACAGGAAGGCCAGAAATATAAAGGAGGCGGTCAGGGCAAATCAGACCAGCATTCTAAAAATCAAGAGGAAAAAACAAAAGAAAATGTGAAAAAGGTGAAAGATAAAGAAGGCCATATTTCTATAGATATTACTGCGTGAAAAAAATACCTATTAGGAAAATTTTTCCTACCTAATAAAAAAATTTTCAGAGGTTATTTGATTCTTTTAGTCAAAGAATATCCTATAAAGTGAACTTAATCCTTATAAAATAAGCCATTAAATATGGCGAATTTATTAAGACCTAATATGTTTTATCAAAAGGTATATTCATATTTTATGGCATGCATATTGCAAAAATTAATAAAGAGCCATGTTAAAGGGAATTTATAGAACAATCACAGGAAAGGCAGTGACAGAGAGAAGGATGGAGATGGTGGCAAACAACATTGCCAACAGTCTTACAGCAGGGTATAAGGCATCAAGACCCGTATTTAAACTCATAGATGATATACCGGGTTCAGAGGCAGAGAAGACAGTTTCACAAAAAGGAAATGCATACACACTATCATCATTTATAAATTTTTCAGAAGGGGTGCTTGTTGAAACAGGAAATACCCTCGATTTAGGTATTCAAGGCGATGGTTTTTTTGTTGTTTTAGTGAACGGGAAAAATATGTATACGAGAAATGGCCAGTTTACGCTAAATCACGAAAAAAAGCTCGTTACAATGGATGGCAGACCTGTTTTAGGCGAAGGCGGGGAAATAACAATCGATGGCGCAGATATCAAGATAGAATCAGACGGCACTATCTATGTGGATAAAAAATTTGTAGACAAAATAAGGGTGGTCACATTTGAGGACACATCGAAATTAAAAAATTATGGAAGAAGTTTGTTTATGAAATCTGATGAAAGGGTAGTTGAGAAAGCACCTGAAAATTATATAGTGAAACAGGGTAGTTATGAATCATCGAATGTGGATGTTATAAAAGAGATGGTAGAGATGGTATCTGCACTTAGAGCTTATGAATCCTATACAAAAGTAGATCAGTTCTTTAGTGAGATGATGACTAAACTCATAAATTTAGGAAGGATGTAGGAGGTTTTTATGATTAGGGCACTATGGACAGCAGGCACTGGCATGAATGTTCAGCAGATAAATCTTGATATCATTGCCAATAACATTGCCAATGTGAATACAAACGGGTTTAAGAAGAGCAGGGCAGATTTTCAGGACCTCATGTACCAGACATTAAGACTTCAGGGTATAAAGACGGGTGAAGGGAACCAGGTTCCCACAGGGATTGAAATAGGACACGGTGCAATGCTTGCAGCGGTTCAAAAGGTATTCATGCAGGGTGATTTTCAGGAAACTCAGAACGAACTCGACCTTGCCATTGAAGGAAATGGATTTCTGACAGTTATTCTACCTACAGGTGAAAAAGGCTATACACGTGCTGGGTCGCTTAAGCGAGATTCAGATGGAAAGATCGTCACTTCAGATGGCTATCCTCTTGAGCCAAGCATCACCATTCCGAACAACACCATATCCATATCAATAAGACCAAATGGAATAGTTTCAGCAAAGATAGCCGGGCAATCAGAGCCACAGCAGTTAGGAACCATTGAGCTTGCCATGTTTCCAAATCCATCAGGGTTAAAGGCAATGGGCAAAAGTATTTATATGGAGACAGATGCAAGTGGTTCTCCTATCACAGGAAAACCCGGGGAGAATGGTCTTGGCACAATCCTTCAGGGATTTCTTGAGATGTCCAATGTGAATGTCATGCAGGAAATGATCAATCTTATTGTTGGTCAAAGGGCCTATGAGGTGAATTCAAAGGCAATTCAAGCTGCTGATGAAATGCTTCAGATGGCAAATAATGTAAGGAGATAGAGATGGCTAAATTTGAAAGGTTAAAAAACCCAAAAACCTTTCTTTTGATCCTTGTATGTACATTTTTATTACCTTTGTCAGGTATATGTAATGATGGGAAATATGGAAACGGAGAAACAAAGATCATAGACTTTATAAACAGCTATTACACCAAAAAAGAAGATATAAACATCACATTGAATAATAGACCCTCTGCCTTAAATGAAAAAGATATAAAGATAAAAAACATTACTTTTGTGAAGCTGCCGGATTCAAATGGGAATGGAATCTGTGTAGTAGAAGTGATGGATAAGAGAAATTTGACAAGAAATCTCTTTGTTCCGTTTAAGGTTACCCAGAAAAAAAGGATTTATGTTTTAAAAGAAGATATGAAAAAGGGTGAGATTATAACAGAGGATAAGGTCACTGTGAGGGAAATAATTTTCAATGAAGACAAAAAGGATTATCCATCAGAAATAGATGATGTTGTGGGGAAGATGCTCAAAAGGGATCTAAGTGCAAATACCGTAATTACAAAGGGTATATTGGAAGACTATTTTGTTATAAAAAGAAATGACATAGTAAGCATTGTACTGGAAAATAAAAAGCTCATGGTAAAGACAAAGGGAAGGGCAATTGATAGAGGTAGAATTGGAGATGTCATAAGAGTCAAAAATTTGACTTCTCAAAGGGAGATTCTTGGCAGGGTTACAGGTAGTGGAATTGTACATGTGGATATGTAGGAGGTAAATAATGAGGATGAGCCTTTTTTTAAAGATACTTTTTATATCCATATGCATTTTTTCTTCAGGGTGTAATACGACAAATTATACGAGTAGGATTAAAGGTGAAGAGTTTGTAATTGATAATGCATTCAAGTATGAGGAAAAACAGAAAGAGATAAAACTAATAAAAACAGGAACGATATGGCCTGGTGAAAGAAGTTCAAACAACTTTTTCTCTGATGGAAGGGCAGCACGGATAGGTGATATCCTGACTATAAAGATTGTAGAGGCTACAAAATCCAATGAAAAGGCAACAACAGATTTAAAAAGGACAGGTGCCAATGTGAACCTCGGCATACCCAATTTCTTGGGCATCGAATACAATCAAGGTGGAAGAGGCTTTATAAGCCCTGATAAGCTTGTGACAGCCACAACGAAGAATGATTTTAAGGGTGAGGGCGAAACTGTGCGGGATGGGTCAATTGTTGCAACAATTTCAGCAAAGGTTGTAGATGTGATGCCCAATGGAAATCTTGCCATAGAAGGGAAAAGGGATATAACATTAAACAACGAGAGAAAAGAAATGCTGTTTCAGGGATTGGTGAGGCCAAAAGATATTGCAAGTGACAATTCGGTCTTTTCAACCCAGGTGGCAGATGCAAAGATCATCCTTGCTGGCGTAGGGGTTATATCTGAAAAACAGTCTCCAGGCTGGTTTGCAAGGATTCTTGACCTGTTATGGCCTTTTTAATTTTAATGTATGAGGTTAGTCATGTTTGAATTAAAGAAAAAATCAATTTTTAAGGGCATTAGAATAAAACTCGGTGGTTTTAGCCTTTTATGGTTTATGTTTGCGCTGTTATTTATGGCATTATCTCCTCAAACATCCTTTTCCACAAGGATAAAGGAGATTGCATACATAGACGGGATAAGAAACAATCAACTAATTGGCTATGGGATTGTTATAGGTTTAAATGGTACAGGGGATAAGGCAAATACGGTATTTACAAACCAATCCCTTGCCAACATGTTAGAAAAGATGGGTATAAAAGTTGATCCCAATGCAACAAAGGTGAAAAATGTTGCTGCCGTGATGGTAACGGCAAATCTGCCACCTTTCAGCAAAGTTGGTTCAACCATTGATGTCACAGTATCTTCTATAGGTGATGCTACAAGCTTAACGGGTGGTGTGCTCCTTATGACGCCTCTTAGGGGTGCAGACGGTGAGGTCTATGCTGTAGCTCAAGGTGCCCTTATAGTGGGTGGTTTTTCCGTTGGCGGTGCTGGTGCTACTGTGCAGAAAAACCATACAACAGTGGCAAGGATACCTAACGGTGCAACTATAGAAAGGGAGATAGGTTATGAGTTTGTAAAAAGAGATTCTATAATTATCTCCCTTAAAACACATGATTTTACCACTGCAAGAAGAATCGAAGAACGTATTAATTCCCTATACAACGATATTTCTCATGCAAAGGATGCAGGGACAATCTATGTAAAGATTCCTGATAATATGAAAGAAAATCCTGTTAAGTTTTTATCCCTTATAGAAAACCTTGATGTAAAGCCAGACTCAGTGGCAAAGATAGTGGTAGACGAGAAGACAGGAACCATTGTGATAGGGGAAAATGTGCGCATATCTACCGTTGCCATATCTCAGGGTAATATAAGTGTTATGGTAAAAGAGGACTTTAAGGTAAGCCAGCCTTTACCTTTTGCACCTCCTGGTGCCCAGACCGTTGTGACCCCTGATACAAGGATAAGGGCAGAGGAGGATAAGGGTAAGTTATTTATAGTGGAAGGGGATCTAACAATAAAAGAACTTGTTAATGCATTAAATGCCATCGGTGTATCTACACGAGAGATGATATCAATACTTCAGACTATAAAGGCAGCTGGTGCACTCCATGCAGAATTAGAAATTATATAAGGGCATAGGTATGAGACATGATAAAGTTTATAGGTATTATGGCAATTTCCAAAATAGAACAAAAAAATTAAAAGCCCATGGGGCTCTGGCATCGTGTTTGCATAATTTATAGAAGAAAAAATAATGAGGGGGCATATTGATGGATAATAGTATTAAGAACGGTGCAATGATAAACCTTCAGGTTCCTTCTGCAAGTCTTTATACCTCCAGGATTCTAAAAGGTAAGGCTAAAAATGAATCTGATGTAGAAAAGGTGGCTTCAGATTTTGAATCTTATTTTCTTTACATTATGATGAAAGAAATGGAAAAGACAACAAATGGCACAAACAAAAGTTTTATGAAACAGACTTATATGTCTGTTATGTATGAAAAGTTAGGTGATTACATTGCAAAAAAGGGTATTGGCATAAAAGAAATGATTGCTGAACATCTGAAAAAAAATATTAAAGTTTTAAAAGAAATAGGCGATAATAGTGATAAGTAAAAAAGGAGGATTACCATGAAGATAACTAACAGCAACCAGCCCAATGCCCTTGAAACAATAATTAAATCTCTTGAGAACAAACCTGCCAAAGGCGCGGTGGCAGAACAGAAAACCAAACAGGATATCTCCGACAAGATAGAACTGTCCATAAAGAGACAGGAGATACAGAAGCTTGTGGAGAAGACAAAGGCCATACCTGAAGTGAGACTTGATAAGGTTGAACAGATTAAAGAGGCAATTAAATCAGAGACCTATAACGTTAAAGGCAAGCTTGTTGCAAAAAGCATACTTAAAAGTAACATCCTTGACGAAATTTTATAAAGATTTTTAAGGGCAATTATAGTTATGGAACATGTAGTATTTGAAATAGCGCAGAAAGAATTGAGCATTTTAAAAGATTTTAAGAAGACATTGAAAGAAGAGCGAGATTCTATAATTGCATTTTCCATTGAAGGCATTGTAAGGAGCAATAACAAAAAAGAGGAGCTTTTAAAAAAGCTCGAATTCCTTGAAGAAGAGAAGAAAAGATTGATGGAGAACGCTCCTTTTACTGAAAAGATTTTAAATGATGAAAAATGGAAAAACATCTCAAAGGAGATAAAAACTACAATTAATGAGATAAATGTATCCCTTGGAAAAAACATAAACCTTCTATCCTTTTCTGTAGACTATGTGAAAAATTCCATTGAAAATATAGTGGATTTTGTAAATAAAAACACTTATACAAGGGGCAGCCAGGCAAGGCTTTCAATACTTCCAGCGAGAGAAATATAAATGAGTATTTCATCTATATTAAACATTGCAAAGAATGCACTCTCTGGATCACAGATAGGGATGCAGGTGACATCCCATAATATTTCCAATGTAAATACAAAAGGTTATGCAAGGCAATCCGCAGTTTTTGCAGAACTATCACCTTCATCATTAGGCGGGCTTCTTTTAGGAAACGGCGTAAAAGTGGAAAGCATTGTAAGGTATGCAGATAGATATGTGGAGAAACAACTTAATTTAAAAAACAACGAATTGCAAGAACAAACCATATACAGTGATTATTATGAGAGGATAGAGGGAATTTTAAATGAGGACAGCAATAAATTAACAAACTATATAACAGATTTTTTCAATGCGTGGCAGGAATTATCAACAGATCCTCAGAGCACTGCCTTGAGGCAGGGTGTGCTGTCTTCTGCCAAAAATATGACACGCTCCATCAACAATATATACAATGGATTAAAAAATCTACAGATTGAACTGAACAACAAATTAAAGATGGAGGTAGAGGATATAAACAGGCTCACTTCATCCATTGCAGATTTAAACAAAATGATTTTTGAGGGTGCATCATCTACCAGTGAGGCAAATGACTATTTAACAAAACGAAATGTATACATAAAGGAATTATCAGGAAAACTCGATATAAATTATTTTGAAGACGAATATGGAAGGGTTACAATACTTACATCAAAAGGAAAGACCCTTGTTGATGGGGGGCAGTCTTGGAAGCTCGATGTTAT
>JAOAFK010000053.1 GCA_026416315.1 Syntrophorhabdaceae bacterium
GGAATAAAATATGTCACAGACTTATCTTCCCAGTTTTTATCCACTAAAAATAACTTTACCATTAGACTGTCGTTTTTGATTTTATAAAATCCTGTTATTACAACATCAGTACCAAACTGTTCCATTTTTTTCTTTAAATCATAGATACGTTCAGGTTTTGATCTGTCAATGTCTGAATAGAAATAATGCTCCTGATAATTCATATATTCATTCAAAATAGTTTTATCCAAAAGCAATCTATCTTTCTTGTTGAAAACATTTAAGATTTCTTCTCTTATCAACTCAGAAAATTCTGTCACATTATTTTTATCATCGCATATATGGTGTAGATATATCTTTATGTATCTATGGTTTTCATACGGTGCTACAATTTCATTCATAGCTGTGTATATTAATGGGTATAAAAGAGGTTCTGAATATGTAAGCCTCTTTATAATTATATAATCTCCTTTCCCGATTTCTATTTTTGATTTTATAATGTGGCATATGCTTGATTCCTCATCTGTTTTTACTATAACGCATTTAGCTATTTCATCAACCATCGTATGCTTATGACCTTTTTTGTATATGGGAAGGATATCCCCCTTTATAATCCCAGAATTTTTACCTGCATTTATGATAATATCTTCATCTTCCGCAACAAATAGTCTGTTATCTTTTGTCCCTATGACTGTGGCACTTATAATCTCACAAAAAGATATGGAGGCTGAAAAAATAACCAAATTTATTGCAATCACAACAATTAAAATTGCATGTTTTCTCACCTTTACCCCCTATCTATTACTGTAAAGATTCTTAATTATCTTTGGGGTTACAAAGATTAAAAGCTCTGTTTTTTTATCTGTTCTTGTTTCTTTTTTAAATAGCCATCCTAATATAGGGATTTTACTGAAAAAAGGCACGCCTGATTCAGAATCTCCATCTTCTATTTCATAGATTCCGCCAAGCACAGCGGTTTCACCATCTTTTACAATAAGCTCTGTAGATGCCTCTTTTTTATCAATGGGTATACCTGCTGCAACTGCTGCAAGAGGTCTATCCTTAGTAGCCTTAATCTTTAATTTTATATTATTATCCTTTGTAACCTGTGGTGTCACTTCCAGTGACAGGACGGCATCTTTTAGTTCTGTCTGGGTTCCCTGTTGAGAAACTGTTTGATATGGAATCTGTTGACCCTGCTTTATTATAGCAGGTTTGTTGTCAGAGGTGATTATTTTTGGATTAGAAATGATCCTGCCTTTACCTGAACTCTCAAGGGCAGAAAGTTGAACATCGAGTTTGAAGGAATCAAGGACAGAGCCTATAAAAATTCCAAAAGTTCCTCCTGAACCTGCTGTAACTGCGGCAGGGAGATTGACGTTGTATGGAAAATCTGAACTTCCACTTGTATCTATTCTGACACCTGTGATACCCGTAGGTGAAGTATATGAAGTAGCACCAGAAGAAGCACCATAATTTCTACTTGCCCCTAACTCCACTTGTTTATTTCCTAATTCGCTACTTACCCATCTGTATGAAGCTCCCCACTGGATACCTAATTCTTTTGAAAAATCTGAGTTTGCCTGCACTATCCTTGCCTCAATTTGTACCTGAGGTGGAGGGAAATCATGTTCCTTTATCATCCTTTTTATCAATTCCACATTTTCTTTTGTATCTTTCACTATTATCGCATTGCTCCATGCTACAGGCGTTACAGTACCGTATTCTGATAGAAGTCCTTTTTGCTGGATTGCCATTGTTACCCCTGTGGCAGTCCCTGTTACTTCACCCCTTATTACCTTCACTGCATCTGCGGCAGTTGTGTAATTTAAAAAAATCGTTTCTGTAACGAATTCCTCCCCCTGTTTTAATTTTTCCAATCTTTCCCTCTGAATGGCTGCCCTGTCTTCTGCCTCTCTTTTCTTCTCTTCCAGGGATTTTTTTAAGGTAATAATCCTTATTACATTTCCTTCTTCATATTTTGCGAGGTCTTTACTTTTAACAATTACATCCAGAGCCTCTTCAATGGAAACATTATCAAGTTTCATGGTAATTGTCTTATCTTTTAGTTCTTTTACATCATCACCTATTATAATATTTTTACCCATTACATCTGCTAAACCACGAAGAACATTTCTCACATCTGCATCGACAAAGTCAAAAGACATCTTCATGGGTTTCTTTGCAACGGGCTGAGCTGAACATATAATGGGGTAGCTTAAAATAAATAAAAATATAATTAAAAGTGTTCTTTTCATAATCACATCCCTTCCTTTTGTCTTGGGATATCCAATATAAAAGTTCTTATTTCTCCCTTTAATTTATAACCCAAAATAATATGTCCATCGAGAATATCAACTATCCATAGGTTTTTATTAAGAAAATCTCCCTTTCTGAATAATATACCTCTTCCCTGCATATCTTCCATCATAGCAACCCTTGCATCACCGGCCTTTAAAATACCCACAAGTTTTA
>JAOAFK010000067.1 GCA_026416315.1 Syntrophorhabdaceae bacterium
TGGCTCATGCCATATTCATCTGAAGCAATTGCAGCCATACCTGCATCCACGGCACATTCTATCAAAAGTGTAGATGCAAGAAGTACGCCCCTTCCACCTATTCCAGCACAAACAATTTCAAGTGTTTCTGATGCGGATTCAAATATTTGTGAAGTTTTATTCATATCATACCCCTATAAAATAGCACAGTAAGCTCCTTGTTATCCTTGAAATCCTTTATCTCTTCTAATTGCCTTATATGGAAGAAATTCTTAAAACCGCAACCTTCCATAAATCTTCTTATCTCATTTTCACCTTCACTCACTATTATGAGCAAAACAAATGAAGAATTATTGTACAGGACATTTACAAAAGCGGGCATCCCTGAATGGAAAAAATGGTTTTCAAATGTTATGGCCACTATCTTTTTATCAGCATCAGTCTTTTTTATGCCATGAGCAATATTGATGGATGAGGCAGGCCCACACCAGTCTCTTATTACTAAAAATCCATATAAAGACTCATCCCTTTTCTCAATCCTTGATGGCACCTTTATTATTTCAGACTTTATTTTACATCTTTCTCTTATCTGGAGTTCTAAAGCAGGGTGTTCCTCTTCTATAAGATACACCTCGTCCATCTGATTTATAAATGCTTCCACAAGCCTTTCAGGCAATGGAAATATGGTTGATATCATCAGGGTACTTGTGTCTTCACTGTAGAAGTCTGCAAATGATTTTTTCGGCGTAATGATACCTGTTTTCCCTTTTATCTTTATCTCGTTTCCCTTATATGTTTCAAACTCTTCTCTTATGTCTTCTATCTTTTTATTTAATATCTGATGGAGCTTGAATCTGAAACTCGGGGTTGCTGCCCACCTGTTAGGGTCTTTTATGAATCGGGCCTCCCTTCTTTTTGGTGGTTCTATTTTATCTTTCCAGTCCTTACTTAACTCAGTGCCTTCTTCTGGTAACGATACTTGCAAAATTATTGGTATCTCATATTTTTCCGAAATATTAAAACAATAATCAACTACATAAGGAAATTCACTATCCCCCTCTATTGAGATCACAGGTAACTTTGAAAACAGTCCTATAAAAGATGCCTCATGGGGTGTATCTTTTATACAAACAATTATAAAACCTTTCTTAACCCCTGTATAGGCAGAGGTCATGAGGGGGTCCATGGTTTCATAGATCTCTTCTGTTGAAAAGACACATGCTACCCTTTTATGGGCAAAAGCACCGGCAAGACCGAGTTCAAAGGCAGTTTTTTCGTCAGTTGCCATCTCATAATGGAAAGACATATCATCTTTTTTTAAAAGCTCAAGGTGTCTCAAAAGCGAAGGAGATGTAAAATATACGAGCCCTGTTTCAGCCTCTAATAATGATTTAAAAATATATTCGTACATTTTTTCGCCCCAAAAAAATTTATTTATTCTTTACCATAAAAGGAAATAAAAAACCACAACTATGCCAGTTTTCTTAAGATTTCAATCCCTTTGATGAGGTTTTCCTCTGTTGATGCAAAGGATATTCTAAAATTCGTTTTTTTATTGGAAAACACACTCCCTGGTATTATGAAAAGATTTTTTTGAAGTGCCTTTTCAACAAAGGCATCACCATCTCCATGGGGAGCCTCAGGAAATATAAAATAAGCGCCTTCTGGTTTTACAACATTATATTTATCTTTTAATCCTTCGTAGATTAAGTCTCTTTTTTTTCTATATGCATTGATCATGTGGTCCATATTAAAGTCAAGGGCAACAATAGCTGCCTTCTGGGCAAAGGAATTGACACTACTGAATACATACTGTTGCATGGTGACCATATATTCGATTATATTTTTTGGCCCTGCGCAATAGCCCAGACGCCATCCTGTCATACCCCATGTTTTTGAAAATCCTCCAAAGGTAAGAACATGTTCATATAGAGACCCTGTATAGATTCTTTCTTTCTCTTTGTCATACACAAACCTATCATAGATATCATCAGAAAATATAAGGATATTTTTTTCTTTTGCCACCTTTACGATTATCTCGAGTTCTTCTTTTGAGGTGACCTTACCTGTGGGATTATTTGGGCTGTTTATAAGGATGATTTTTGTTTTATCTGTGATGGCATCTCTTAATCTATCCTCTCTTATTCTAAAATCTGGATAGGTGTCCACAAAAACAGGCTTTCCGCCAAGAAGAAGCACCTGATATTCATAAAGGACAAAGTATGGATCCGGGATTATGACCTCATCCCCTGGATTAATGATCACCATTAAGGCAAGCAAAAGACCTCCTGTTACTCCTGCAGTGATGATCACATCTTCGCATTTGATCCCTTTTTGTTTAAGATGGTAAAGGACCTTTTCCCTCAATTCCGGTATACCACCTGATGGTGTGTATTTATTAAAGCCTGCCTTTATCCAGGTAATGCCTTCGTTTTTTATAGGCTCAGGTATATCAAAATCAGGCTCCCCTATGCTTAAATCAATAGGGTCTTTCACCCTTTTGGCAAGGTCAAAGATCTTTCTTACACCGGATGGTCTTATATTTAAAACCCTTTCTGAAATCCACATGTTTTGTCCTCCTCATCGCTTATAGTTATAAAATCATCCTAAAAAAGATGAAGATTATAGACCGAAATATATGCAATTTTAAAATAAAAAATTACATTTATTCTTCATTTTTTCTGACGATTTTTACCATAATCCTATCCTCAAAAAATTAAATGAATAAAAAAGGGGTCATGAGTTTTATAACCCATGGCCCCTTTAAAAGCCACAGGCGGTGTGAAACCGCCTGTGGCAATTTTATGCGGTTTCACACCTACAACAATTGCCACCACCAGTTTTTATATGTTTTTACCATATCTTTATTCATATTGTTCATTTTTTAGCACAATGAAATTTTTCTTGTCAATAAAATTTTAACTCGAGAAAAATTAATACATTATTGCATATTGGTCATTCGTATGTTACAAATAGATAGTTTGAATTTCCTATGAAAAATCTATTAAGGCAAATCCCAAAGGTTGATGAAATAATAAGACATAAAACTTGGTCTGAGCTAACTTCATATTATCCTGAAAATATTCTTAAAACATCGTTGAGGTCTTCTCTTGAAGAATTAAGAAAGGACATACTAACAGGAAAGATAACATCCATTCCTTCCATTGAAAAGATAATCGAAAAGGTAGAATCTCTATCTAAAATGGAGGTCTCACCCAATTTAAAAAGGGTAATAAATGCCACAGGTGTGATAATACATACAAATTTAGGAAGATCAATTCTTCCTGAAAGTGCTGTCGATGCAATAAAACATGCAGCATCATATTATACGAACCTTGAATATGACCTCGAAAAAGGCACGAGGGGTTCAAGATATAATCACTGTATAAAAATTATAAAAAAGCTCACAGGCGCTCAAGATGCCCTTGTAGTGAACAATAATGCTGGGGCAGTATTGCTTGTTTTGAATACCATCGCAGAAGGCAGAGAAGTCATTATCTCAAGAGGTGAACTCATAGAGATAGGAGGTTCTTTCAGGATACCTGATGTAATGAAAAAAAGCGGTGCCATATTAAAAGAGGTAGGTACTACCAACAGGACATACATTGAAGATTATGAAAAGGCCATTTCTTCTGCCACAGGTCTTTTCATGAAGGCCCATACAAGTAATTATGTGATAAAAGGTTTTACAAAGCAAATTGGAACAGAAGAGCTTGTAAGTCTCGGGAAAAAATACGGCTTACCTACCTATCTCGATGCAGGAAGTGGATTGATGTTTCCATTTATAAAGGGATCAAATACAGATGAGCCATGCATTGTAGATGAAATAAAAAAAGGTATTGATATAATATCATTCAGCGGTGATAAGCTATTAGGTGCCACTCAGGCAGGTATCATAATCGGTAAAAAATCATTTATAGAGGCATGTAAATCAAATCCCTTAACAAGGGCATTGAGGCCTGATAAGCTTACCCTTGCGGGACTTGAAAGTACACTAATTCTATACCTTGATGAAAAAAGGGCAATGGAATCCATTCCTACCCTGAAGATGATAAAAGAAAACCAAACGATTATCAAAAATAGGGCTCGCCTATTATCAAATAAATTGAAAAAACTTACACTACCCCTCTATGTTGAAACCGTACCCACTGAATCAGAAATAGGCGGTGGCTCTTTTCCTGACTTTAAATTGCCTTCCTATGCCATTGCCATTAAACCCATTGGTACATCCATTGACACATTTGAAAAAAGACTAAGATCCCTTGATGTACCCATTATTGCCCGTATTGAAAAAGAAAGGCTCATATTCGATGTGAGAACTATATTGAAGAGGGATGAAGTAGATTTCATCAGAGGTATCATAGAGGCCGCCTCAAATATAAATCAATGATTAAATCTTTTAAAACTATTTAAGTAATGACAGGGCATGATTCTCCAAAAAAATATAGAAATCCTGAAAAAATATCCTATATAGTGGGAGAGGACAAAGGAAAAAGGCTCGATGTTTATCTCTCTGAGATATGTTCCATCACAAGAACCAGGGCAAAAAATCTTATAGAAGGCAATTTTATTACTGTGGACGGAAAAGTTCCAAAGCCCTCTCTAAAGGTAAAAAAAGGCATGCATATAGAAGGGGTAATACAGGAAGAAGAAACCCTTTCAATGGAACCACAGGAGATACCATTAGATATTCTATACGAAGATGAGTATATACTGGCAATCAACAAACCTTCTGGTATGGTTGTTCATCCATCCTTTGGCCATAGCGATAAAACATTGATGAATGCCCTTCTTGCATATTTCAATATTTCATGCGCAGAGGCATCACATGTCCCAAGGGCAGGTATTGTCCACAGGCTCGATAAAGATACAACAGGTGTAATCCTTGTAGCAAAGGATTTAAAAACTCAGGAAATGCTCTCTGCCATGTTTAAGAAAAGGGATATTTCAAAACATTACAGGGCTGTGGTGGAAGGTATTATAAAAGAAGATATCATGACTATCGAGGGAAACATTGGAAGACACCCTATCGAGAGGAAAAAGATGGCTGTATTAAAAAATGGTGGAAGGGATGCTTTAACAGATGTTATGGTTATTGAGAGGCTTAACACATTTACATATGTGGATGTGTTTCCGAAAACAGGCAGAACGCATCAGATAAGGGTACATCTATCATATAAAGGTCATCCTATTGTGGGTGATGAAATCTATGGAAAAAGGGCAAGGCATGCATCTAATAGAATACTTTTACATGCATACAGAATAGATTTTGTTCATCCTATAAAGAATATCCCCCTGTCAATATGGGCACCTGTCCCAGATGACATAAAAGAGTTTATAGAGTCCCACAGAAGTTAATATTGTAATAGAAAAAAAATATTAAAAAAATCATTATATATCTATCTTAATTTATGTTAACATAGAGGGTCTTTCAAAAAAAATTGTACCAATTCAATAAATAAACTACAGGAGGGATATGGAAAGATGAGTCTTATTGAAGCGTACATCATAACATTCATTGCAAGTTTTTGCTCTCTTGTAATAGAGATGGTAGCAGGACGCATTCTCGCACCTTTTGTTGGTGTTTCCATCTATACATGGACAAGTATTATAGGCGTTATACTTGCAGGAATAAGCATAGGTGCCTATATTGGTGGAAAACTTGCAGATAGATTTCCCACAAGAAAGACCTTGGGGTGGCTCCTTCTCATTTCAGGTATAACTTCCCTCACCATCATACCCCTTACCTATGCCATTGCTGCATATAGATTCCCTGTATCCCTTATGTTGAGGATATTTATAGTAACCACAATTATTTTTTTTATACCTGGTTGTGTTTTAGGGACTATTTCCCCTGTTGTGGTAAGACTTACATTAAAAAACCTCGAAAGGGCTGGAAATGTAATAGGAAAGATCTATGCCTTTTCAACCCTCGGTGCCATAATAGGCACCTTTGCCACAGGCTTTTTTCTCATTTCCTATATGGGCACAAGAAGCATTGTCTTTACCATGGGAATAATACTTATACTTGCAGCAATATTTTCCGGCTCTCTATTTAAAACCAAAAGAAGTGCTGTATTGTTTTTAATTATAGCAATACCTTTTTTATGGCTCATCTACCATTATCTGTACAGACCACCTCTCACAAAAAACACATATCTTTATAAAGAAAGTGATTACTTCACCATAAAATTGACAAAAACAACAAGTTCTGACGGCGAAACCCCTCTTGAGGCCTTAATCCTTGATAACCTGATCCATTCTTATGTATCCCTTGAAAATCCCCTTCACATAGAATATGAATATGAGAGGATATATTCGGATGTCCTGAAATGGAAATTCAAAAAAAACGAGCGATTTAAGAGCCTTACAATAGGTGGGGGTGGATATACATTTCCGAGATATATGGAGGTATATTATCCAAATGCAGATATTGATGTTGTGGAAATAGACCCTGAGGTTACAAAGATAGTTTACAGTCATTTAGGGCTTCCAAATAATACCCGCATAAGAAGTTTTAACGAAGATGGAAGATGGTATGTGATGCATTGTAAGGAAAAGTATGACCTTATATTTACCGATGCATACAACGACCTCTCCATACCATATCATCTAACAACAAAAGAATTTTTGCAGCAACTGAAGGATATATTAAAACCAAAGGGTATTCTTATGTCCAATATAATAGATAATTTTCAGAGAGGGGCCTTTTTACCATCTTATATGAAGACACTGTCTGAAGTATTCGGAAAGGACAATGTTTTTCTTGTATCCGTAAGCCCTGACTTTGAAAATACAAAGATAAGTACATTTATAGTGATAGCCTCCAATGGTCAGATGGACATTGATAAATTCGTCCATTTTGTGGAGACAGAACTAAAAGACCATGCAAAATCGTATGTGGTGCCAAAGGCCATGGTGGAAGCCTTTATAAATAAAAAATATGCCATTGTTATAAGGGATGACTATGCACCGGTGGACAACCTTATTGCCCCTGTTTTTGAGGAGAGATTCGGATACAACAGAAAAAGCTGATAATGAAACTTGATTTATTCTAAAAGATTTTTTAAAATAAACATATATGCGGGCATAGCTCAGCAGGTAGAGTGCAAGCTTCCCAAGCTTGATGCCGCGGGTTCGATCCCCGTTGCCCGCTCCATTTAAGAAATTTTTTTAGTGTCGTGCTTATTCCACAGTTAACCTTTTTAAAAAAATAATGAAAATTTAAAAATAACCATATAAAGGGTACATATATTCAATGATGAGCTTTTCTATGTTGTCCATTAAGGCGAGTGCAGAGTTTTGCTTGCCATAAAAAAAAATTGAGTATAGAATATCAACAGATATTCCCGTTGTTTTAAGCTGAAAATAAGGAGGTAACATCATGGAAGAAAACAGGATTTCCTATCACGCATCGGTCCTAAAAGTATACGAAAGAATTAAAAGGGACAATATGGATAATATATGGGATAGATACGAGGCTCAGGGCATGGGTGGCAATCCAGACCAGAGGTGCCCATTCTGTCAGGCCGGGGTTCGATGCGACCTCTGCTCTAATGGACCATGCAGGGCAGATGTATCAAAAAATAAAAAGGGTGTT
Organism: Syntrophorhabdaceae bacterium; assembly: GCA_026416315.1. Classification (GTDB taxonomy): domain Bacteria; phylum Desulfobacterota; class Syntrophorhabdia; order Syntrophorhabdales; family Syntrophorhabdaceae; genus JAKORG01. The sequence goes on from JAOAFK010000067.1 coordinate 7,580, forward strand.
TGTGGCATCACAGGTGACGGCATGGCCATGAGGATGATGCTTCTTCGTAATGTTCTCGGTGCATCCACCTATCACTATCATACAGAACAGACAATAAAGACGCTGCGAGCAGTGGCAGAAGGTAAATCTCCCTTTAAAATAAAAGATTTAGATAAACTCATGGCGCTGGCCATCAGATTTAATATCCCAGATTTTATGCCCGAAGACGAGATCATCCTTACACTATGTAATCATTTCGAGGCAGATTTCACCAGAAGATATGACGAACCGAGCCATATAGTCCTTACCCTTGCACCGAAAGAAAGGATTAACAGGTGGAAGGGGTTGGGGATTTTTCCAGGGGGCATATACAGCGAAATGATGCTTGCCACAAGTTCTTGCCTTACAAATGTGGACGGATACTATAAAAGTCTTGCCTTAAAGGCGTTAAGACTCTCCATTGCCATGGCGTATCAGAGTCAACTAATAAATGAATACTGTCAGGATATACTTTTCGGGACACCAAGACCCCATAAGGTAAGATGTGATTTAGGGGTTCTTGACCCTGATTATGTAAATGTTTTACCCAACGGACACGAGCCTTTTCTCGGGTT
>JAOAFK010000117.1 GCA_026416315.1 Syntrophorhabdaceae bacterium
GATTTTACAGTAAAGGGGCTTATGGCAAGATGCCCATCTATTGTGAGCCAGCGTCTGTTGTACCCTGTAAATTCTCCGTTATCATTAGGGGGAAAGCACGGGCTTTCATTTTCATCGAGGACTGGATTTGATGCCGTTGGGGTTAGAGTCTCCCATGTAATCTCAAAGGCGATGTCATAGTGGGCAGGCAAAAGCTCATCGTGGAACTGGGAAAGGGGTTCTTTTTTTGGTTTACGGGTGAAAAATCCATAAGGAAATATTTCTTTTTTGTTTTCTTTTTCCTTCTTTGGCGTGGGATTTTTTGAAGTTGTCTGTGGTGTCGCTACCTCTTGCTGCTCTTTTTCATCTTTTATCTTCACCTTAATTGCCTTTCCTTTTATCTCATATCCATCAAGTCTTTTTAAAGCCTCAAGGGCCTTTTTTTCATCAGGTATTTCAATAAAGGCAAATTTTTCACCTTTTTGTATATTTTCTTTGATATCTATCTTTATTGCCCCATATTTTTTGAAAAGTTCTTCTATCTCTTCTGGCGTTACGGACTGATGTATCTTTTTCACAAAAACAATCATTTTTAACCCCTCTTTACTGTTAAAAAGATATCAAGCCTTGCCTCAGGTACAATAACCTCAATGGCAGATATGTGATCTCTTTTGAAGATGCCCCTCTCATTTACTAGGGTGTCTGCCTCTCTGTAGAAACATTTAAAACCACCTTTATTCGTGTCTGGTGTTTTAAAAAGTATCCATTTTTCAAGGTAGAATTTATTGCCATCCCTTTCTATATACATCTCTTCTATAATACCATCCTTTGTTCTCCATAGATTTGCCTCCATGAGATAGCCTTCAATACCTGGTATAATGCCGTTTACCCTTCCTGATAAACTATCCAGTGAGACATCTACATGGGCTATCCTTATCTCTTTGTTCGAAAAGGCAAGATAGCCATCGTCCCATTCCTTGAGGTCTTTTATCTCACCTTTTATAAGGTTAAAATCACCTTTTAAGGTGTTGTATTGAAAGAGACCTTCTTTAAAATCCAAATCAGTCATCTATACCCCCACAATGTTTTACTTTTGGTTCACCTTTTATTACTACCTGGCCTGTGGCAGTGGATGTGGCACCTATACGATACCAGCCTGGAGGGGATATGCCATCCTCTCTCATGTCGTTTAAGACCCAGAGCACCTCTTTTTTTAGCCTTTCTGTATGGCTGTTATTGCGGGATTCATCTATAATCAGCCGAATCTTGAATGTCCCTTTTGTGAGGTATTCTTCTGAGAAGAGGTTTATGTTCTGCATGGAGTGCTCACAGAGTTGTATCCTATGCACCACCTCTGATACTGCCCCCTGGACCACTGCATCTGTTACTGCTATGATTCCTCCTTTTCCACCTGAGCCAAACCAGTTGCATTTTAAACATTTACAATCAGGGCTATCACCTGTTTTATTTTTTTTCCTGAAGGCTATGCATGGGTCGCAGTTACACACGCCTGCAAGGGAGGTGCATATGGTATCTGTGTTTATTGTCCTTAATTTTCTCTCTATCTGGGTAGATAGTATGGCCTGACGGATGGTTCTTCCTGGTATTATGGGCTCTGTCTTTATCTGACCTAAATCGTCTACTACATAGCCACGATAGACAAAGCTGTCGGGGTATTCAGGATAGGATTCTTTTTCATCAAAGGCAGGGTAGCTACTGCTTACAGCAAGGAGTTGACCTTTTGCAATGGAGGCATCTGCAGTGATTATCGTCCAGGGTTTTTCTATCTCTGGTTGTTTTATATCCTCAGGTTGTATAGACTCTCCATCTTTTAGGGCTTCATCATCAAAACGCCATAAGGCTATTCTGTCTTGCTCATATGAGAGGTCTAAAATTTTTATACATGCCTCTTTCAAGCCGAGCCTTCCTAAACCATAGGACCAGCCACCGCCTATGTTTTCTATGCC
>JAOAFK010000112.1 GCA_026416315.1 Syntrophorhabdaceae bacterium
ACAACGATGTGTATTTCCAGATAGGTTTTCTAACAACCATGGGTCTCTCCACAAAGAATGCTATACTTATCATACAGTTTGCAAGGGAAAGGCTGATCAGAGGTGAGGGGCTTATTGAATCAACCCTTGGTGCCGCAAGGATAAGATTAAGACCAGTACTTATGACCTCCTTTGCCTTCTTTTTTGGCGTATTGCCCCTTGCCAAGGCAACTGGTGCCGGTGCCGGCGCCATAAGGGCCATATGGACCGCTGTGGTGGGTTGTATGCTCTCTGCCACTTTTATTGACCTGTTCTTCATTCCCCTGTTCTTTGTTTTGGTCTCCCGCTTATTCAAGGGCAAACAATATAGAGAGTCTTTGAAAAGAATAACTGAAAGGGAAAATAAGGGGGAGGGCACATGATGACAACAAGAATATTGCTCTTTTCTGTTATTGCCGTATCGATATTCACAGGCTGTACCATGGCACCTAAATACACAAGACCCGATGCGCCCATCCCAAGACAGTGGCCTAAAGGAGATGCATACAAGGATATTAAGGTTGATGAAAGCATACCTGTTGAAAAATTAAGATGGAGGGATATCATAACTGATGATAAGCTCAATAAAGTCATAGAAATTGCCCTTTTAAATAACAGGGACATAAAGCTTGCTGCCTTAAATGTGGAGAAGGCAAGGGCATATTATAACATCAAAAGGACGGAGCTATTGCCTGCCCTTGATGCAATTGGGGCTGGTTCAAGACAGAGGGTGCCTGCGGACCTCTCAACAAGAAAGATAACCTCTGTGGCAGAACAATACAGTGTAAATTTAGGATTACTATCCTGGGAAATAGATTTTTTTGGTAGGCTACAAAGCCTTAAAGATGCGGCCCTCGAAGAATATCTTGCCACAGAAGAGGCCCACCGAAATGTAAGAACAATGGTCATTTCAACAGTAGCCCTTTCGTATCTCACCTATGCTGCTGACATGGATAACCTTTCCAATGCCATATCAACATTGAAAACGCAGAAGGAAACCTACGAGATCATAAAGAAACGTTATGAGTCAGGCCTTGCTTCTGAACTTGACCTCCGTCGTGCCCAGATGCAGGTAGATACAGCCACAAAAATTGTATCACAGTTTACACAAATTCTCGCCCAGGATGAAAACATGCTGAACCTCATTGTAGGAGGAGTTTTACCTAAAGACCTTCTACCGAATGGACTTGATGCGGTTTTACCACCAAAGGATATATCTCCTGGATTATCTTCAGAGGTACTTCTCAGAAGACCCGATATCATGGCGCAGGAGCATAGGCTTAAAGCCCTCAACGCTTACCTCGGTGCCGCAAGGGCTGCATTTTTTCCTCGCATCTCTCTTACCACTACCATGGGGACAGCAAGCGCTGAACTTTCAAGGCTATTCCGTTCAGGACAGGAAACATGGAACTTTTCACCCCAGATCTTAATGCCCATATTCGATGCCCGTATATGGGCAGCATATGAGGCTGCAAAGGTGGAAAGGGAAATTGCTATAGCAAGTTATGAAAAAACCATACAGGCAGCTTTTAAAGAGGTGGCCGATGCCCTCGCTGTGAAAGGCACTGTAGATGAGCAGCTATCAGCCCAGAAGTCTCTCGTGGATGCAGCAACAGAAGCATTCAGACTTGCTACAATCCGTTATGAAAAAGGTATCGATAGTTATTTGAGTGTCCTTGATGCGCAAAGATCCCTTTATAGCGCCCAGCAGGGTTTAATTAATATGCGCCTTGCAAGTCTTGCAAGCAAGATCAATATGTACAGGGTCTTGGGTGGTGATTAGTTTTATTTTATGAAGGCAAAAAGGTCAGTAACGAACCTTCCACTACACTTCGGTAAGGCCCCTTTTTGGCTATTTTCGCGGATGAAGAGGTTTTCTGCTGCCATAATAGAAATCATTCTTTTAGAATTCGGAGCAAAAGAACTCCTGCAAAGACTTTCTGACCCCATATGGTTTCAGGCATTAGGTTGTGCTTCTGGTTTTGACTGGCATAGTAGCGGTGTCACCACAACCCTTTGCGGTGCATTAAAGGAAGGACTTTCAATGCTTGGAGATGATGTACCTATTGCCATATGTGGGGGTAAGGCAAAAAGGGCAATTGAGACTCCCCAAGAAATAGCAACTTATGGAGACAGATGGGGTATGGATGTATCACATTTTATGGAAATCAGTAGAATCTGTGCAAAGATAGACAATTCAGCCATTCAGGACGGATACAGTCTATATCACCATACTTTTATATTTACAAAAGAAGGTGATTGGGCAATCATCCAGCAGGGCATGAATGAAATGCAAAGGACTGCAAGGCGCTATCAATGGTTTTCACGGCAGGACTTAAACATAACAGAAGAGCCTCATACAGGTATCACTTGCGATAGCACAGGGGTTGTCCTTAATCTTGTGGCAAAGGAAAGCATTGGTACACAAGAGGCAATCCTTGATTTTGTAAAAGAGAACCCCCATAAGATGATAGAGGTCTTAAAAGGAATAGATACTTTTATGCCGAAACGGCACTATTTAACAGAAAGGGATTTCGATAAAAAAAGGCTGTATAAGGCATTCACGCACATCCATGAAAACCAGCCATCTACTTTTAAAGAACTAATTAGTATTCAGGGTGTGGGCTCAAGGACACTTGCTGCCCTATCTCTGGTTGCTGAACTTGTATATGAAAAACCACCGAGTTTCAAAGACCCAGCAAGGTTCAGCTTTGCCCACGGGGGAAAAGACGGTCATCCCTATCCAGTGGATAAAAAAACATATGACAGAACAATTGAGACCTTAAAGACCTGTGTGGACAAAGCAAAATTAGGAGACAGGGAAAAGCTCGATGCATTCAAGAGACTCAGCAAGGCCTTCTAAAGGGACCTCAAGGGAAACATCGTTATAAATTTTTTCTATGATTATATCATTGAGTCTTTCAAAATCTCTTTTGTTTGCTGTTATTATAGTGCCAGCCATCTCAATAACTGCTGGACTTACATATACGGGGTCTTCTTTCCTGTAAAATATGTTCGGCCTGTGTCTTGATCTTGGAAAGATAATCAGGAAAAATTCATCGTTTTCAAAGAAGGAGATGAGATTCACCATAGGTTCATCGTCAATATTTGTTAAGGTTTTTAATTGAAAAAGAAGATTTATGAATACCCTTTCCAGTTCAACTAAATCTTTTCCTTTAAGACATAAAACCTCCCTGCCCATATCCTTTAGTTTAAAAAGAGACAGGTTGTTGTGGAATATCACATATACCCTTTCTTTATGTTTAATCTCCTCTTCTACAGGCAGACTGCCCCTTAAAATAGCCTGAAAATGCATATGATGGGGATTCGATGCCCCGCAGTTATGGCCGTTATAAATTATCAACCAGTTAGGTCCAAATTCTAAAGATAACCAAAAGATTGTTTTTATATCCCTTTCAATTCTCTGGGGTCTGTGGTCAATTGAACTTATAGTCATATGATTTGGAAAAATAGGTGATGGATTGGTAAGTATTATATATTCCTTCCAGAGGATCCCCATCTGCTCAGAGGGTAAATTTTTATGGCACAGAAAACATGATTCTATTGAGAAATGATTCACACCATCGGCCATGATATTTTTTACTCTGCGAGGGTTATGTTGGATAATTACAAAAAATCCATTACAATTTATGACCCTTTTTTTGGTGCTTTTGAGCTGTTCATAGGCGTGTTTGAGTGCCGGCCATGATTGTAACTGATAACTCACAAGGTCACGGCATAGTGCGTCAAGGCCACCATCATTTTTTTCTGCAAATATCCTTTTTTCTAAAATTCTATCCATATTCAAATATGTTGGGCTTTAACCTGTTTTATCTTTTCCTTTCTTTTTAAGATCTCCTCTGTCCTTATTCTATCCTTTAATGCATTGTTCATATTCTTTCTTTCTATGCTTAAATTTGCATCTGTGTTATCCTCCCAGCGTCTGCAAAGATAAAGACATTCAAAGATCCTGCCGATTCTGTACTCACCGCAAATACTTAATGCCATATGATAGTCCTCGCCGTAACTTATGTTTAAAAATCCTATCCTTCGCACTATTTCTGTATCAAATGCCCTTGGTGCCCCGAGTCCGTTGACCCTTAATGCATTGTTATGACCATTTTCATCACTCCATTCCTTGTGATCAATAAGGCCTGGCGGAATCTCTTTTAGATTAAAATCAACAAGTTTATATGAACCAATCACCATGGCATAATTCTTTTCTCTAAACATATCTACGATTCTTTGAAGTGTATGAGGGCTACTGTAGAGATCGTCAGAATCAAGCTGAATTGCATATCTTCCGCAATGGTATGAATAGATTGCCTCATTCCAGCAGCCACCTATTTCGAGGTCATTTCTTTCAGGTATTATGTGGATGAGTTTCTTGTGTCTTTTTGTGAATTCAGAGAGGATCTCTGGTGTGCCGTCTTCTGAGTGATTGTCCACAACTATGATGTTGTATTCAAAGTCAGCCTTCTGGTCTAAAGCACTTTTCACTGCATCAGCTATGGTTGATGCCCTATTTTTTACAGGAATAATTACTGAAGCCTCAACGGGAAATGTCTTATCTGTTTTTTCTACATAACGAAGTCTATCAGATGGGATATATGCTTCAATATTTTTCAAATACCCTGTAAAGACAAGCTCCATTTCTTTCTGGATATTTAAGTTTTCAGGATTTACATACGCAAAAAGACCTCCATTTTCACAAGGAGCATCTTTTTTAATTACTGTATATAACGGCTTATGGATATGACATACAGGATTATCTATGGATACCTTTAATCTCAAATCATAAAGTCCCGCGTGGCTCACCTCTGGTATTTTTCCATATTTATTCAGTACATCCTTTACAGCCTTATTCGAAAAGAGGATCATGTTACCGAAATCAAAATCGTCCCTTACACTTCCCAATTGATAATCAATAAGGGGGTGAAGGATTTTTTTATCGTCTTTGATTTCATAAAAATCTGAATAAACAATACCTGCCTTTTTTGAGTGTGCCTCTTTTAACATTCTTGTAAGGCCAGTATCATCAATTTCAACTATTTGGTCCGCATTCAGAATCAAAAAATATTCTGTTTTTATGGACTCTACTATAGGTTTTAATGTATCAGAGGCAGTAATAGGGGATGAGGTTATTATTGTATCCTCTACAAGGGCTGATTTTTTAAGCATGGGGCATGTGGATTTGTCATAAGCCTGTGACATTAAAACAGTTATGGGTTTCATTTTAAACCTCGCATAATTTTAATGATTATCGCTGTTTTTCATGATAATATCAATATAGTTTAAAAGGAGGAAGAGACATGACCGATGAAGAAAAAAAACAACTATTAAAAACAGTAAAAACCATTGCCATTGTAGGCATATCAAAAGATGAAAACAAACCAAGCAATATCGTGGCAAGGTATCTAAAAAATGCAGGCTACAGGGTTATCCCTGTAAATCCCCGTTATGATGAGGTGTTAGGTGAAAGATGCTATAAAAGGCTTTCAGATATAGAAGAGCCTGTTGATGTAGTGGATATATTCATGAGGTCAGAAGAACTCCTTCCTGTGGTGGAAGAGGCCATAAAGATAAAACCTAAATGCATCTGGTTGCAATTGGGTATAATAAACGAGGAAGCAAAAAGGCTTGTAGAAGAACATAACATAAAATTTGAAATGAACCATTGTATAAAAATGGAACATGCGAGGCTTTTAGGAGACTGAGAAAACAAAATTTCTTTTACACGTATTCTATATTCACTACCTTACCCATCTTTTTTAGTTTTTCTGATAGGAGCTTTACTATTACCTCTCTCGGGAATATGCCCATCTGCCTGAAGATAATCCCCTGATGTGCCCTGTTTGTCGCAGTTCCCACAATAAAGTTTATTATATCGGATTCATGAAAGATTTTTGCAAGGGTAGCCACAGGTGAGCTACTACCTAATTTTTCAGGTTTTACATCTATTATATTATAGACCTGGTTCAAAGTAATGGCGCCCTCTGTGGCAAAGTCTATACCCTCAATCTCATAGGAAGGTGGTTTGTGGTACCCCTGGGGTTCGTCTTTTATGGTTGCTTTTCTGTTAAGACACCTTGATGCCATCTCAACTGTTGTGGAACCGCATATAACCTTTTTACCTTTCATCTCCATGAATCTCTTTACAACCTTTTCATCATCTGTTTTTTTAAGGGGTGGACCTGTAAGGATATTCAAGACATTTGATTCCCTGCAGAGAAGTAATACACAGGTTGTGTCATCACCGTAGCCTGAAACAGATATCTCCTTTACCTTCTGAAGGATCATATCCGGTATGTTTTTAATATTAATCCCCTGGGCAAGGAGTCCGTCTATGAAATAAGAGGCGTTTTGTATGCCCCAGCCTAGGCGAAACTGTCTGCCCATGCCTGCCTGACTCACTCCATCTGTAACAAGGATAATACCATCACCAAATTCAAGGACAAAATTCAGTTCTGAAATAATTTCAAGACCCATGGGAAAAAATCTCTGCTGGGGAAGATATGTAGCATAATGTTTGCTTAAAAGTATCGGTGAGGGCATCTCATATGAAATTATTGTTGTATGACCACTATTTAGAATCCTGCATACAGAAAAGGCAGCAAATGGTATATTTGAAGTTCTTGCCTCATGTAGTGTATCCACAATCTTTTTGCACGCCTCCCTTAATGTAAAACCGAGTTTTATCAATTCCATAAGTCTTGAAGCATTCATTACTGCTGCAATGTTTGCCTTTACACCGGTGCCCATTCCATCTGCGAGGATAACAGTGGTTGCTTCCTCTGTCCTATCAACAACTATACAATCACCACAGACCTGTGATTTACTTTTTGGTGCCTGGCTGGTTATGATTTCTATGTATTTTTTCGTCTCGCTTGAATCAAGATTCATTGTCTTCTGTTAGACTCATCAATTTTCTTACCAATTCTTCGCCTCTCGCAGTGCTTTCTCCTAAAAACTGTGCAATGGTCTGGGCCATTTTTATCTGGTGCTCTAAGAGTTCACTTGCCTGCTGGATGGTCTGGGATTTTATCTCTTTAAGTCTTTTTTCGTTTTCCTGTTGATTTGTTATGTTTATAAAGATACCGACAATCTGTTGTTCCTGTTTGAGAATATATAAGAGTTCCCTGCACATGAGATTGTAATGTTTGTGTGTCCTTGTGATATCAAGACTTTCGGCTGTACCTGTTATAAGTTTTTCAAATGGTGCTGGATCCATAAGATATGATATGTGTTTGCCTAGTACTGCATCGGAACAGTAAAAGAATTTTTTAAAGGCAGGATTGACCGCAAGTATCTTTAATTCTTTATCAAGGATAACAATACCGTTGGGGGTTGTATTGAAGATCTGGTCTGTTCTTCGCTCTGCAAGCCTTTTCATATACGGGATGCACATTTCAGGTTCTGCCATTCCCTGCACCACGGCGATGGCCTTTTCCCTGCAGCTGTCATAACCGCACGCACCGCAGTTCAATCGCTGGTGCGGATCCGATTTGCCTGTCTTTTCAAAGACCTTTTCTATCTCTTCTTCTGTTACCTCTTTGGATATTCCCTCAACTTTCCTATATTGTCCGTAAAAAAGCCTTTCATCTTCCATTTTGGGTATTATATGAATTTCTTTTGTATCCATATCATACTGTAATAGGTCTTTTCTTTTTTCAAATATGTTTTTTTCAAGGTCGATGCCCGGTCCGTTTATACATCCTTGACTGCAGAAAAGAGGTTCAATGAGTGTATAAGAAGAATCCTCAGGAAGGCTATCAAGGATGGATTTCACATTATTTATACTCTCCACCCTTAATAGTTTTATATCAAATCCATCATCATCAAGACCTGCAGTCTTTATCATACCACCGGGTAAAGGATAGAGCTGGGCAAGATGCACCGGTCTTTCATCAAAGCTGCTTTCCTCACAATTCGAGAAATTTATGCCTTTCTGGTTAAGCCACATCGTAAGTTCTTTGAAGGTGAGAACACAGTCCACTACCCCTTTGTTTTCATCTCTTATGATTTCAGATTTTTTTGCCACACATGGCCCTATGAATATTACCTTTGCATCGTTGCCGAACCTTTCCTTTAAGATTCTTCCGTGGGCCATCATGGGCGATACAATGGGAACCAAATATTCCACGAGATGGGGTTTATATTTTTCAATATAGTTTACAACAGCAGGACAGGCAGTACCAATATACGGTTTAGACCCATTCTTTTTTATTATGTTAAGTGTATAGGCTGAAACCTGATATGCACCGTGGGAAGTCTGTCCCACATATCTAAAGCCAAGGGCTCTAAGGGCCGATGCAAGACGGGCTATCTGCCATTTATTAAAGACAGCTGCAAAAGATGGTGCAATGCTTGCCACCACTGTCTTTCCACTTTCAATGAGTCTCTGTGCCACATCTATATCATGGCGAAATGATTTTGCATTCTGGGGACATTCTCTGATGCATGTTCCGCAGGCAATACATCTTTTTTCATCCACATAGGCCTGCCCCCTCTCCATCCTGATGGCTTTTACGGGACAGGCCCTAAGACATCTGTAGCAATCCCTGCACCTGGCGGTGAGGGTAAAAACTATCTGACGGGAGATGGAATCATACATAAGGCTCTGTCTCTTTCTTTATTGTCTCTATTGCCAGATCAACAGTGCAGCGCTCTATTACATGATCTCCAATACGTGCTACAGGACCTCTTTCACAGGATTCGAAACAAAAGGATGCACTTACATTTACCTTATTTCTTAAACCATTTGCATTGATATAATCAAGTATGCCTCTAAATATTCTTTGAGCACCCTTGATAAAGCAACTTGTTCCAAAACAGACGTTTACCTCAAGGCCTTCCTCTTTATCTGCATATGTGAGATGCATATCTTCATCGGCTATCCTTTTTCTCGATTTATAATGGGTATGAAGTAATTTATGGGCCTTTTCTCCACCCACTTCACCGAGAAAAGAGCTGTATAGTTCAATAATGTAGGGATTATCCTGAGATTTATGGAGTTCAAGCATCCTATCGTTATCGTAGATACCTCTTGCCCTTTTTCTCCTTATTTCAATTTCTGTGAATACAGGTTGGCCTGCACCACCCACACAGCCTCCCGGACATGCCATAACCTCTACAAAGTCATAGTGGACTTCTTTTGATTTTATCTTTTCAAGAAGCTCCCGGGCATTGCCGAGACCACTTACTATAGCCATGGAGAAGTCCTTATCTGCAAGGTTGAATTTTATCTCTCTTATGCCGTTATCACCCCTCACATTCTTAAACTCATAGTGCTCTCTTTTTTCGCCTGTTAGTTTTTCAGTGGTATATCTCAGCACAGCCTCGCTAACGCCACCTGAGTTTCCGAATATTACCCCAGCACCTGTTTTAAAACCAAAGGGAAGATTGAACGATTCAGGTTCAAGTTCACTGAAGTTAAGACCTGTCTCTTCTATCATCCTGCCTAATTCCTGGGTGGTTAAAACATAATCCACATCCTTTATGCCATCATGGATGAATTCAGGCCTTTTTGCCTCAAATTTTTTTGCCGTGCATGGCATAATGGACACCACAATAATATTCGCTTTTTCTACATTGAATTGCGCGGATATTATCTCCTTTGTAAGGGCGCCAAACATCTGCTGGGGGGAGCGACAACTCGATAGATGCTGTACAAATTCAGGATAATACTGCTCTACGAATTTTACCCAGGCAGGACAGCAGGATGTAAACTGGGGTAGATTTTTGTTCTGTGACACCCGCCTTATAAATTCATTGCTTTCTTCTATGACGGTTAGATCTGCCGTAAAGCATGTATCATAGACCCTGTTGAACCCCATGGCCCTTAAAGCCGCCACTGTCTGGCCTGTTGAGATTACCCCTGGCTCAAGGCCGAACATCTCGCCTATGGCCACCCTTACAGCAGGTGCTATCTGGGCAATAACGATTTTTTCAGGGTCGTGCAGGGCCTTCCATACATGTTCTATTTCTGATTTAGGGGTTAATGCCCCTGTTGGACAAATCCTTGCGCACTGACCGCAATTAATACATTCCACTTTGTCGAGGTCTTTACCGAAACTGGGTATGACTATTGTGTTCGCCCCCCTGTATGCAAAATCTATGGCACCAACGGATTGCACCTCTGAACATATTCGGACACAATCACCACAGAGTACACATTTGTTAGGGTCTCTTACAATGGATGGTGATGAATCGTCAATTGGTAGATTCTTGTTCTGATTTTTAAACCTTATTTCTGTTATTCCAAGCCTTCTTGCCAGTATCTGGAGTTGACAATCAGCGCTCTTCTGACATGTTGGGCAACTCTGACTGTGATTTGCCAAAAGGAGTTCCACAATGATTTTTCTCATCTTCCTTATCTCTTCTGTATTTGTTTTGACCCTCATATTCGGTGATGGAGGTGTTGAACACGAAGGCACAAGACCCATACCCTCCACTTCCACCATACAGAGTCTGCAAGCACCATAAACACTTAAATCTGAATGATAACAAAACGTAGGAAGGTTGATACCTGCCTTTCTTATAAGCTCGAGAAGATTTTTCTCATCTTCCACGAGCACTTCCTTATTGTCTATGGTGATATAGTTATATTCGTTCATGGCTTATCTCCTTTTATGGCTTTAAATTTGCAGGTTTGAATACATACCCCGCATTTTATACACAGAAAGGGATCTATTCTATGGGGTGTTTTCTTTTCACCCGTTATGGCGCCCGTTGGACATTTATTTGCACAAAGAGTACAGCCCTTACAGAGTTCGCTGTCTATTGTAAATTTAATAAGTGCCCTGCATTTGCCAGCCGGACAGTATTTATGTTTAACATGTGCTTCATATTCTTCACGGAAATATCTAAGTGTTGATAAAACAGGATTTGGCGCTGTCTTTCCAAGACCGCAGAGGGAGCCCTTCTGTACTGCCTGGGCTAAATCTTCAAGGATTTCAAGGGTCTCTTCAGTGGCCTTACCTTCTATTATATCATCGAGGAGACTCAGCATCTGCTTTGTTCCTTCCCTGCACGGCACACACTTTCCACAAGATTCGCTCTGGGTGAATTGCATAAAAAACCTTGCCACACTGACCATACAGGTATTTTTATTCATCATGACAAGACCACCTGACCCTACCATGGCCCCTGCCTTTTTTAGAGAGTCAAAATCAATGGGCAGGTCAAAGTGTTCTATGGTGAGACACCCGCCTGAGGGCCCTCCAATCTGGGCAGCCTTAAATCCATCTGACATGACATGGCCGTCATCGCCGGTTATGCCTCCGGCAACACCGTATACTATCTCACGGAGGGTAACGCCTAAAGGCATTTCAATAAGACCGGTATTTAACACATGACCTGTTATGGCAAATGTCTTTGTACCCGGGGAATTTTCTGTGCCCATTTGACGGAATTTCTCAACACCCTCTGTGATAATAAGCGGTATGGTGGATAAGGTTTCTACATTGTTTATGATTGTGGGTTTTCCCCACAGGCCGCTTATGGCAGGAAAGGGAGGTTTCGGAGATGGCATGCCCCTCTTTCCCTCAATAGATGCAATAAGAGCAGTTTCCTCTCCACATACAAAGGCACCAGCCCCTTCCATTACTTGAAGATGGAATGTATGATCAGAGCCGAATATTTTACTTCCCAGTAACCCAAGCTCATACGCATCCTTTATTGCCTTTCTCATCCTTTTTACTGCAAGGGGGTATTCTGCCCTCACATATACATAACCTTCATCAGCACCTATGGCCCGGGACGCAATGATCATGCCCTCTATGATGCTGTGGGGATTTCCTTCCATCACTCCCATATCCATAAATGCACCGGGGTCTCCTTCATCCCCATTACATATTACATATTTTTTTTCGCTTACCTGAACCCTTGCAGTATCCCATTTTTTACCAGTGGGAAAACCGCCTCCACCCCTTCCTCTTAAGCCTGAATCCGTTATGGTCTTGCATATCTCTTCAGGTGTCATTTCTGTACATGCTCTAAGGGCGCCTAAATATCCGTTACGGGCAATGTATTCCCTTATATCCTCAGGGTCAATGGCACCGCATTTGCTGAGGACAAATCTGCACTGTCTCTGATAGAACGGTATATCCTCTGTGCCCTTGCATATCTTTTGCATATGAGGCTCGATGTAGAGCAATCTGTGAAGTAGCTCGCCCTTTTTAAGGGTTGTCTCCACGATATCAAAAACATCCTCGGGTTTTACCTTTGTGTACAGTATGTTTTCAGGCAGAATCGTTACGAGAGGACCAATCTGACAGAACCCCTGACACCCACTCTTTGATACCCATACTCCTTCTTCTTCATTTTTTAATTCAACAATCACATGAAGACCTGATTTTTCAATAATGCGAATAAATTCTTCGTAAACCTTCATGGAGCCGTTCACAAGGCATCCTGTGCCTGCACAAACAAGCACCCTGTGGTTTACGGATTTTTCCCATAAAGAAAAGTCCTTTTTAATCTTATTAAGCCCCAAAAGAGTCCAGTTCATGAGTTGCCTCCTTTTGAATTATATCTTCTATGATCTCTGTTGCCCTCTCTGGTGTTAACTGTCCATAAACTTCTTCGTTTATCACCATTGCAGGGGCAAGCCCGCATGCACCAAGACAGTTTACTGTTTCCACAGTGAAAAGCATATCCTCAGTTGTATCTTTTCCATCACGAAGGTTAAGTTTTTTCTGTATGGTCTTAAATATCTCCATTGAGCTTTTTACATGACAGGCTGTGCCATTGCACACCCTTATGTGATATTTTCCTTTGGGTTTTAGGGTAAAAAGTGAATAGAATGTTGCCACCCCGAATACCTTTGCCGGTGAAACGCCAAGGGATGTGGCAATGAATGTTAAAACCTCTTCAGGAAGATATCGATATTCCGCCTGGACTGCCTGAAGAATAGGGATGAGGCGGGATGGCTGCCTGCCATTTTGTTCCACTATTTCAAGGACACGCTCGAATTTTCTTAATGTTTCCATCTTCCTACCTCCTCTATTTTTGTGCTTGAAGCAATATTTCCAGTCTT
Organism: Syntrophorhabdaceae bacterium; assembly: GCA_026416315.1. Lineage (GTDB taxonomy): Bacteria > Desulfobacterota > Syntrophorhabdia > Syntrophorhabdales > Syntrophorhabdaceae > JAKORG01. Next base: position 13,058 of record JAOAFK010000112.1, read on the forward strand.
TTTGATAATACCACAAGGGATGCGGCAAGGTTTTCGTGCTGGACGATTATATTGGCAGGGACATTCAGCTTTATATGGGTGAAGTTCCATATGGCTCTGATGCCTGCCTTAATCATGGTATTTGCCACATCCTGGGCATAGGCAGCAGGTACCGTAAGTATGCCTATTTTTATGCCCATCCTCCGTATCATTTCAGGTAATCTGTCTACATGAAAGATCATCTTGCCGCCGATTTCACGACCCACTTTATTTTCATCATCATCGAATCCTGCAACGATATTCAACCCGTATTCTTTGAAACCGTTATAGCCGAGCAGCGCTGATCCGAGATTTCCTGCACCCACAAGAAATGCATCTGTTACGTTGTTCCAGCCAAGAAAATCTTCGATACGTTTAATCAGTTCTGTGACATTGTAACCTAATTTAGGTCTGCCCGTTATTTCTGTTATCTCGAGGTCTTTTCTAACTTGGATGGGTATGATCTTTAATTCATTACCGATCTGGGTTGCAGATATGAAATCAACTTTTCTTTCATTGTGTATCTTTTTAAGGTATTGATAATATACAGGGAGTCTTCTCAGCGTTGGTTCAGGAATAGGTTTTATGTTCTGTAAATCCTTTCTTTCGTCTACCATATTCACCCCTCATATAAATATTTTTTTATCGATAAAAATTTATCGATAATTTTATATCTATTTTTTTCTTATCATGTCAAGAAAAAAATGAAAAATTTTTCAAAGTAAACTGTTGGCTTTTGTTTTTCTTGAGTGTTAGAATAATGGACTGTTTGGAAATGGTAATAAAATCTTTGGAAGGAGAGAGATGAACGGTTTCTTTAATAAAATACTCATTATTGATTTAACAGAAAAAACATTTTTCACAGACGATATACCAGACGAAATATTTGAAAAATATTTGGGAGGGAAGGGATTCGGTGCATATCTTATGCACACATTGAACGGTCTAAATATAAACCCCTTATCCCCTGAAAACCATGTTATTGTCCTTACAGGGCCTATTAACGATACAGGCATTTGGGGTTCAAGTAGATTTGCCGTTATTACAAAAAGCCCACAAACCGGTTATTTTTCCCATTCTTATTCTGGCGGTGATGTGGCAGAGCATATAAGCAGGACAGGTTATGATGCCATTATCCTTAAAGGAAAAAGCAAAAACCCCATATACCTTGAAATATCAGACAGAGATGTGACCTTTCATGATGCGGCACATATATGGGGAGCCGATACATATGATGCTGAAGAGGCAATAAAGGCATCATTGGGAAAAAGAAAATGTGGTGTGATTGTCATAGGTCCTGCAGGAGAGAGGCTTGTTCGTATTGCAAATGTGGTAAACAACAAATGGAGATGCGCAGGAAGGACAGGGGCCGGAGCGGTTTTTGGGTCAAAACATGTAAAGGGAATTGCTTTTTATGGAGATAAAAAAAGGGTTGTGGCCCATCCGGATGCTGTTTTAAGTTTTCATAATGAATGGAAGAAAAAGGTAAAAGACTATCCTTCCGCAAAGGCATATAAAACCGTAGGGACCCCCGGGCTTGTGTCCATCATCAATCTCGTTGAGGCATTTCCAACACGCTACTGGCATGAAGGAAAGATGGATGGATGGGAATTGATAAGCGGTGATGCATTGCATAAAAATTTTTCCGTAAAACCACATGCATGCTATATGTGTCTTCTTGCCTGTGGCAGATTAACAGAGATTAAAAAGGGAAAATACGCAGGTTTAAAGATAGAAGGCCCAGAATATGAAACTATATTTGCCTTCGGAGGCCTCTGCCTTATAAAAAATCTCGATGACATTATATATTTGAACGATTTATGTGACAGGCTTGGTTTAGATACAATTAGTGCTGGTAATCTCTGTGCCTTTGCCATAGAGGCATCGAGACTGGGTAAAATAGACGAAAAGATAGATTATGGTGACACAGAGGGAATAGTTGAGCTTTTAAATAAGATCGCATACAGAGAAGGAATAGGTAGTATCCTTGCGGAAGGTATTTTGTATGCAGCAAAAGAGTTTAATATGGAGGATATGGCAGTTCATGTAAAGGGTCTGGAGCTTCCAGGATATGACCCAAGGTTTTTTAAGGGTATGGGCCTTGCATATGCGACCTCTGATAGGGGTGCGTGTCATCTGCGCACCACTTTTTTCAGGGCAGAGCTTTCAGGTATGGTGGATAGTAAAGACACAAAAAAAATGGTAGAATTATTTTTAGATTTTGAAGATAGGCTAAACCTCCATGATGCATTGATCTTATGCAGGTTCTATAGGGACTTATACGGATGGGAAGAACTCTCAAGGATTATCCATATGGTAACAGGTATGGATGTGGATAAAAATACATTATCTGAGATTGCTTCGAACATCCAGGATGCTACAAGACTATTCAATATAAGGGAAGGGATGACGGCAAAAGAAGATAACCTCCCTGAGAGGTTTTTTAAAGAACCCATCGGAAAGGATAATAACATCATTACAGATGTAGAACTGGAACTGATGAAGGCAGAATACTATAGATTAAGAGGTTGGGATACATTAGGCATCCCCTCTAAAAATATTAAATAAGGCATTGAAGATAGGTCTTGCCATATATAATTTTGATCCAAAAAAAGGTGGTGCGGAAAGATATGTCTATGACCTCTCTTGTATGCTTGTAAAAAAGGGGCATGAGGTCTTTGTTATTTGTGGAAATGGCATATGGGTGAATGGGGTAAAAATCATTAAGATAGATACTATAAAATACCCGAGGTGGCTACGGACACTTGCCTTTGCACTGCATCATAAAAAGATAATAAAAACCCTTGAATGTGACATCGTTTTAGGTTTTGGTAATACCCTGGAGCTCGATGTATATCAGAGCCATGGCGGTGTTCATAAAGTGTGGATGGAAAGGGAGATAGAAAGTTATGATAATCCTGTCGAGAGGCATATCAAGGCATTTTTTCTAAAATCAAGCATCCATCAACGGATACAGAAATGGATTTCTGAATATCCCATAAAGCACAAAAGATACAACAGAGTCGTGGCCATCTCTCATATGGTGAAAGACCATATGATGGCAAATTATGGTATCTCTGAAGATAAGATAGAGGTCATATACAACGGTGTGGATACCCAGCGGTTTAAACCTAATGAAAGAAAAAATGATAATAAGAGGACAAGGATACTCTTTTCAGCAGGAAATTTCAGGCTAAAAGGCCTATCACCCCTGATTAATGCATTAGAACTAATTTCAAAAAAGAGAAAGGATTTTTCCCTCATTGTCATGGGCAGGGGAAGAAAAGATAGATATATGAGGTTAATAGAAGAAAAGGGTTTAAAAGACCATGTGGTATTTACAGGAGAGACATCATCGCCTGAAGATGTCTACAGAGAATCTCATATATCAGCTCATCCCACATTTTATGACGCATGTTCTTTAACTACCATGGAGGCCATGGCATCAGGCCTTCCTGTTATTACAACAAGATGGAACGGCGCATCAGGCCTTATTTCAGAGAAAGAGGGTTTTGTCATAGATGAACCTCGTAACATCAAGGGGTTATTTAAGGCAATCTATGAGCTTATGGATAAGGATAAAAGAGATGAAATGGGTCAAAACAGTAGATTGAAGATAGAGTCATATACAATGGAAAAAAATGCCACTGAGATGGAAAGGGTTTTTTTTGAGGTAAGAGATGGAATATACACATATTGAGTGGTCAAAGATGTTTGATTTCAGAGAACAGATCCATAAGAGATACAAAGGAGTTTGGGATATACCTCTTATTAAGAGAAGGTCAATATTATTTAAAAGGTTTTTAAAAGACGGCATGGCCGTCCTCGATGTAGGTGCTGGTGCAAAAGGGGCTGGAAAAGAGATTAAAAGACTTGGCTTAGATGTAACATATAAAAGCATGGACATTGATAGAAGTATAAAACATGATTATTACGATTTGGACGAAATCAAAGAAAAATTCCATGCGGTGCTGTTATTCGAGGTGATTGAGCATCTTTCTCTTGAAGATGGGATAAACCTTTTAAAAAAAATTTATAATCTCACGGAGGAAGATGGGATCCTTATTGCCTCAACACCGAATATCTTCAATCCCTCAAGGTTTATGAGGGATGCAACCCATAAGACTTTTTATGCATATGACGAATTCTGCGGGATTGTAAACATGGCTGGTTATACCATAGAAGAGGTATTCAGGTCATATAACGATGCATTCCACAGGTATGTCTTTAAGGTTTACATCCTGGGGTTTTTATTCAAAACCCTTGGCATTGATTATGCCTATTCTGTATTTCTGGTAGGTAAAAAATAGCCTTTATGACCCATATAAAAAGGTCGTCAGTTATAAATGAAACAGGTGCATTGAAAAAAAACTGGCGGGGGAAGATACCGGTTTGTGTTGTATTTCCAAACAGTTATTATGTGGGTATGTCAAACCTTGCGGTACATCTTCTATACGAGACATTAAACAATATACCCGAGATAGTCTGTGAAAGGGCATTTTTCCATGAAGGCTATGCACCTCTATCTATAGAGAGCAAAAAGCCCTTGAAATCCTTTGAATTGATCTTCTTCACTGTCTCTTTTGAGCTCGACTACATTAACATAGTAAAGATGTTGATGGATTCGGAAATCCATATCCACGCAGATGAAAGGGAGGAGAAGGAGCCTTTGATTGTTGCCGGAGGGCCGTTGATTATGGCAAATCCAGAGCCCTTGAGCAGTTTTTTTGACCTGTTCATCATGGGTGATATAGAGGCCACCATATCTGAATTTATAAATGATTACCTCTTTGTAAGAACAAAAAGAAGGTCAGAGATAATTGAGACATTAAGTATGCATTCCTGGGTTTATAATCCCCGTGCCCTCAAAGTATTATATGGAAAAGACGGGGCAGTAGAAGCCTTTGAGCCAAAGGATTTTAAAGTGAGAATAAAAAGGTATATGGGCAGCAGCCTCGCAAAGTCATCTATAATCACTGAAAATACTGAATTTTCTAATATATTTCTTGTAGAAGGCACAAGGGGTTGCCCATCGCGATGTCATTTCTGTTTAATAGGAAATATTTATCCTTTCGTATTTGATAAAGAACCTTGTATACCTGATGATATAAAAGATGTGGGGATTATAGGCGGCGGTGTGTCTTTTCATCCTGAATTGAAAGGTATCATTGAGGAGTATATAAAAAATGGTAAATCTGTGCATTTCCCATCATTGAGAATAGACAGAATAGGCGTTTCTATTATTGAAATGATAAAAGATTCCATTAAGACCCTTACATTCGGTATTGAAGCAGGAAGTGAAGGCTTAAGGGCATCTATAGGTAAACCCTTAAAAGATTCGGCTATCCTTGAAAAAATAAATGAAATTATGGAGATAAAACCTTTTAATTTAAAGCTCTATTTTATGATTGGCCTACCTGATGAAACAAAAAAAGATATAGAATGTATAGTTGATATCACAAAAAAAATAAAACATATCATGATAAAGCAGGGGGCAAAAAAGAAGGCTGTGGGAAGGATTACCGTCCATGTAAGCCCTTTTGTTCCAAAACCTGCCACACCGTTTCAAAGAGAGGCCATGGATGATATGGATTCTTTAGGAGAAAAGATAGGTTATCTTAAAAAGTCCTTTGCAAGGGTAGATAATACATTTTTTACATATGAATCAGTTAAATATTCTTTTCTACAGGGGGTCTTTGCAAGGGGTGACAGAAAGGTATCCGATATAATCTTAAGGTTTTCAATAAGAGAAAGCCTGTTACAGGTCATGAAGGAGAGCCCAATAAATCTTAATTTCTATGCATTAAGGAAAAGGGATGAGAAGGAAACCCTTCCCTGGGGTTTTATATCATTTCCTTGACAAAGTGGCCATATGTAATTAATTTATTTCTATAAACAGATGAGGGGATTCCTGTGGAAATTTTAAAGGAAAGGGAAAAAAATATCCTTCTATATATCATAGAAAATTACATAAATCAGGCTGAACCTGTAAGCTCAAGGACTATTGCAAAAAAGATAACAAACAGATGGAGTTCCGCCACTATAAGAAATGTCATGGCAGACCTTGAAAAGATGGGTTTTCTATATAAACCCCATGCAGTCTCCGGAAGGGTGCCCACAAACAAGGCATTCAGATATTATATAGATAGATTAAACTATTCAGAATTCCCAAGAAAAAAAGAGGTTATGGCCTTAGAGGGTATGTTGAAACCCAGATATCACTACATTGAAGAGATTATGGTAGATGCATCAAGAACCCTTGCTGCCATTTCGAAATACACAAGTATAGTGGTAGAACCAAGAATAGATACCATGCTCTTCAAAGAAATTGAGTTCGTAAAGATGTCAAAAAATAATATTCTTATTGTGTTTGTGACCTCTGCAGGGACAGTTCATACAAGATATGTAGATGCCGGTGAGCCCCTTGATATGGAATTTCTTGCAAGTATGAAGGCGTATGTTAATAAGCGCTTTGAAGGAATTCCTTTCTATGCCTTAAAAACAGAAATAGAAAAAGACCTCGAAAATGATAAAACCAGGTTTAATCTACTGCTTTCCAAGGTTAAGGAAAGCATTGAAACAATCATCGAGGCAAAGGATAATAGAGAAATCTATATAGAAGGCACATCAAAGATAATGGGTTTTCCTGAATTTACTGATATAGAAAAGTTAAGGGAACTCTTCAAGGCGCTGGAAAAAAAGGAAAAATTATTGAGGCTCCTTGATAAATGTTTGAAAGAAGAGGGCATAAATGTGATTTTAGGCATTGAAAGCGATATCAAAGAGATGAGAAATATAAGCATAATCACATCCACATACAAAATTACAGATAAGAGCTTTGGCATTTTAGGTGTAATTGGTCCTGTGAGAATGGACTATTCCCGTATAATTCCTATTGTAAATTATACTGCCAAGACAGTAAGCGATATAATAAGAACAATGTGAGAGGTTAATATGGAGATAAAAGAAGAAAAAGAAAAAGAGCATAAAACCACAAAAGAAACAGAAGGCGAGGAGATTCAGGCAGAACATAAACATGATGAACATAAAAAGAAAAAGAAAAAGGATGAACAGCTTGAAGAATTAACAAAACAACTTCAGGAAAAAGAGGAGACCATAAAGTCTCTTCAGGAAAGGCTTTTGTATTTACAAGCAGATTTTGAAAACTTTAAAAAATTAAAAAACAAGGAAAAACAAGATCTCCTCAAATTCAGTAACGAGGTTTTAATTAAAGAACTTTTACCTGTGATTGATAATCTTGAAAGGGCCCTTGATCATTCATCAAAGACGGGTGATTATAAGAGTATCCATGATGGTGTAACCTTGGTGCTCAATGAATTTTTAAGGGTTCTTGAAAGGGCAGGTTTATCAAGGGTCGAGGCCATTGGTAAAAAGTTTGACCCGAACCTTCATGAGGCATTCTATCAGGAGGAAAGGGAAGATGTAGAACCCGATACTGTGGTCTCCGAGCTACAGAAAGGGTATATGTTAAATGGCAGGCTTATCAGACCTGCTATGGTCACCGTATCAAAAAAACCCGAAATAAATGCCGGTTAAAAATAGAGGGAAAACCCTATGCGAAAAGACTATTACAGGATACTTGAAGTCTCACCCGATGCCTCTGATGAAGAGATAAAAAAGGCTTACAGAAGGCTTGCCCTCAAATTTCACCCTGATAGAAACCCTGGAGATAAACATGCAGAAGAGATGTTCAAAGAGATAAACGAGGCCTATGAGGTATTAGGTGATCCTGAAAAAAGGAGAAGATATGATAGATATGGTACTGCAGATGATGTAGGTTCCTTTTTTGATTTCGGTTTCCAGGGTAACTTCGAGAGTGTCTTTAATGACCTATTTAATGATTTCTTTGGCACACAAACAAGGAGACAGAGAGCTAAAAAGGGTGATGACTTAAGGTATAATTTAGAGATTGAATTTGAAGAAGCTGTATTCGGTGCCGAAAAAGAAATAGAGATCCCAAAAGAAGAACAATGCCCGATCTGTAATGGTTCCAGGGTAGAGCCAGGCTATCAACCCGTTGCCTGTAGAGTGTGTGGCGGAAGGGGTCAGGTCAGACAAACCCATGGGTTTTTTACTATAAATAGAACATGTGAATACTGTGGTGGCGAGGGATATCTTATCAAAGATCCTTGCAAGACATGCAAGGGCAGAGGATATGTAAAGACAAAGAAAAAGATAAAGGTAAAGATTCCGCCAGGTGTTGAGACGGGCATGAGGCTCAAGGTAAGGGGTGAGGGTGCATTCGGTAGAGGAGATACACATCCAGGAGACCTATATATCGTATTGAATGTTAAAGAGCACCCTGTTTTCGAGCGTGAAGGAGATGATATAATAGTACGTGTCAATGTGAGCTTTCCCACCATGTGCTTAGGCGGTGAAATAGAAGTTCCAACCTTAGAAGGCACAACAAAACTTTATATACCACCTGGAACCCAGCCTGGTAAGGTATTGAAAATCAAAGGGCTCGGGGTACAGAAACACAACGGTTACGGTAGAGGCGATGAACTTGTGTATTTAAATCTTGTGGTGCCCACAAACCTTACGGAAAATCAAAGAAGACTCATTGAAGAACTCTCAAAAGAGTTTGGGGAACAAAAAGAAACAAGAGAAAAAAGTTTTAAAGAAAAGTTCAAGGATATATTTACCTGTCTTGTCGGTCTTTTCTTTTAATGTGACTTACCCTTTCCATAAATTCCTTTAATTTTTTTTCAAAGCCCCTCTCTGTGGGAAAATAGTATCTCCTTCCTTTTAGTTGCTCTGGAAAATATTCCTGGTTCACAATAGCATCGTCGAAATCATGGGGATACAGATAGCCTTTGCCGTATCCCATCTCTTCCATGAGTTTTGTCGGTGCATTTCTAATGTGAAGTGGAACAGGATAATCTGGAAGGTTTTTTACATCACGGGTTGCTGCTCCAAATGCCCTGTATATGGCATTGCTCTTTTCACAAAGGGAAAGATAGACACAGGCCTGAGCAAGGGCAAGATACCCTTCAGGGGGCCCTATAAATTCAAAGGCATCCTTTGCAGCCAAGGATATAATTAGAGCATTGGGATCAGCATTGCCCACATCCTCTGAGGCAAATCTCACCATACGCCTTGCAATATATAAAGGATCCTCTCCACCTTCTATCATTCTGGCAAGCCAGTATAAGGCTGCATCAGGATCAGAACCTCTCATACTTTTGTGGAGGGCACTAATCAGATCATAGTGCATCTCACCTTTTTTGTCATATAGGGCAATCTTTTTTTGATATGCCTCCTCAAGTATTTTATGATCTATGACAGGTGTTGTTTTTTTTGTGTTTTTTACCATTGTGAAACAAACTTCAAGTATATTTAAGGCCTTTCTTGCATCACCATCTGCAAGAAATGCAAGCTCTTCTATGGTATCTTCGTCTATCCTTGCGGGAATTTTTTTGATTTCATCGTCTTCAGAGATTGCCCTTTTTATAATTTTAATGAGCTGTTCTTTTGAAAGGGGTTCTAAATTTATAACACGCATCCTCGAAAGAAGTGGGGTTATGATCTCAAAGGATGGATTTTCCGTTGTGGCACCGATGAGGATTATGTCACCCCTTTCCACATAAGGCAAAAATGTATCCTGCTGTAGTTTGTTAAACCGATGAAACTCATCTACAAAAAGGACGATTTTTCTCGTTTTTGCCTTTTGAATGATGTCCTTTACCTCCTTAATGCCTATATTCACAGCACTTACAGAAAAAAAAGGTAATTCAAGGTATTTACCGATTAACCAGCCAAGGGTTGTCTTTCCCACTCCGCTCGGCCCCCAGAAAATCATGGATGGGACTTCTCTTCTTTCTATGAGCACCCTAAGGAGTTTTCCTTCACCTAAAAGGTGATCCTGACCTATAAATTCGTTTAATGTCTTTGGCCTCATCCTGTCTGCTAAAGGTTTTTTCTTATCTTTACGGGAAAAATCAAAATTTTCAAATAATTCCATAGATTACATAATAAATTTTTTAACATTAAAATTCAACGAAAGAAGGACTATTTTAAAAACTTTCTGATGGAGGCAAATATTGAAAGGATAAAACCAAAAATACCACCCCATAAAAAAATATATCTTTTATAATCTACCACTTCTATTGTGTAACCCAGTCCTAATTTAGAGATAATAATGTTTAAATGATATGAAAGAGCAGGAAGAATAAGGGAAGATATTAAAAAAACCATTGCAAGGGAGAAAAGAATATATTTTATGAAGGTGTTTAAAGATATGAGCACCTTATTTAAAAAGACAAGATTCTCTATTTTTTCTTCTATCAGGGTTATTTCTTTCTCTGTCTTCATACATATTGAATCCATTTCTTCTATTTCCCTTAGCGATGCCCCTTCTATCTTTTTTAAAATCTCTTCTGTGACCTTTGAAAATTCTTCAAGCTGGGCCTTATATTCAAATGCAAACCTTCTATATCTCAACTCTTTTATTTTTTCCAATGCCCTATCAATTCTCTCTGAAATGCTCTTTAGTTTTATTTTTAATTCATCCTTTTTTATCCTTAAAAGGTTGTATATTTTAGACTTAACCATATGGGAGAGATTGGTTGCATCTAAATAGCCAGAAAAACTATCCTGACTGATAAGGTTTTTAATTTTTATAAACTGACCTTCGATTTCTGAAATTTGCTCCATATCCATAAAGTTTTTTGACTTAAAAAATTCTTTTTCAGCCTCAACCGATACATCTACTGCACTTTGTTTAGCCCTTTTAAATATTTTTTCAAGTGTTTCAGCAATCAATTCTCTGTAATGGAATAACTCACCATCTATATATGAAAAGAGAAAATAATCCCTGTCATCCCCTATCAAGTTCGTTAAACTATTCATTGCCTTTGCATGTTTTTCCATTTGGAGATCTATTTTCATGCCGAGATAATAGGCATCAAAACACAAAGGGTCATACACGGTGATTTCGTTTATAATCTTTAATGCATCATTAAATCTGTTTTCAAGATAATAAAGACGGGCAAGCAATAGATTTAAAAAATCTTTATGTATTTTATTTTTTGCGCATTTTATTGCCTTTTTAAGATACTTTTCCCCGCTCTCCCAATCATCTTTTTCTATGAATAGAAGTGCATAAATACAGTATATTTTGAAATGTTCAGATGAATTTTCCATGGCCTTTTCAAGGCAGGCCTCCCCCTTTTCATAATCAGAGATACGGAGAGAATCCTGGGCAAGCCATAAAAGCCCACCTTCATTTACACACCCTGTATTCTTTGCCACAACCCAATCTTGTTCTTTACAGTTCCAGATGTTTCTCAAAAAGCGTAACTGAAAAACCCTTGTGGGCTCAAAAAAAGCTTCATATGCAATTTTTAGTTCGTTACTAACATCAATATTCACCGCACCTGATATTTGAAACTCCTTTGATAGCAAGAGATTAAAAAAAAGACTGTTTATATTATCCATTGAGTATTGGGCAAGCCTTTTGATTGAGTCTGTTATTTCTGGTAAATTCTTTGTAGGGCATTGTGTGGGTTTATGTTTTTTACTACTGCAATAAAAACAGGGCCTGTGAGAACCATCTTGTAATAAATATCCGTAGTTAAACGGCCCAATGTCTCTGTTTTTTTCATCTGTATAAAAGAGCCTGTAAAACCTTTTTGAACCTGCATTTACTGCTGGTTTTTTTATATGCTCGATGCTTATATTACCTGTTGCTAAAAATGCATCTTCTGAAATATATATATAATTGGGGTTTAGATATTTTCTATATTCCTCGAACCGGATTAGATCATTTTTTGCATCATTTATGTTATCAATGATAAAATGAACAGGAACAATACCTATTTCTTCTATTTTTTTTGTGCCTTTTCTTAGGGTGTCCATTAAGTATTTTGCCACATCCACTGTCATGGATGGGTCTTTCAAATAGAATATTAGAGTATCATTTTCAAACATACTTAACCTTTTAATCTTATCCTTAATATATACATCATCACCTTTTATAAAGTTTTTCCAGAAATCGTAAAACGCTTTCACTGTTAAAGCTATAGGGCATATAAAAAATGCAATATTTTCATTATCTAATATGAAATCTTCATCCCATGTTACAGAAAAAACACTAAACCTATCCAAAATATTTTTTTTATCCGTTTGATCAATCATTTCAAAATGGACAAAGGGTGTATCTTTAACCTGTTCAAACAGTTCGCTGGAAATATAGATTTTATCCCCTTCAGCAAGGTTTGTAAGTTTTGAAGCAACATTCACAACATCTCCATATATATCCTCTTTTTCAACAAGGACATTTCCGTAATGTATACCTACCCTGATTTTGACTGACAAAGCATTTGATTGTTTATTAAATAATTGAACCTTTTGCTGAAGATGAACAGCTGCCTTTAATGCATCAATAGGGTTTTTAAAGTATGCCATTATTGAATCGCCTATGTATTTTATTATATGACCATTAAACCTGGTTATAACAGAAGATGCAGTGTTATAATGGTTCTGGAGCATTTCCATGCCATGCTCATCACCATATATTTTAAAAAATTCTGTAGAGCCTACAATATCAGTAAAAAACACGGCAATCTTTTTAGTTAATGATTCTTTATCTATTTTGTCATTGGTGTGAATATGTGAGGTTTTTGCCATTTGATATGCAAGATTTTTCATCTATAATTTTATCGGCAGAAAAGATGATTTTTTAACCCCGACAATGTTTTTATTTATATATCCCACAACCAAAAATAAGGTCATCAACCTTTTCAAAATACGCTGATTTCAGAGATATTTCACCTGTTGCGGGATTCATCCATTTATAATCCACCCACCCTGAACCTTTTTTCTTTGCTGTTTCTATTATTTCTCTTATAAAATATTTACCATCTGCATCTTTTAAATCGTACATATTTTTTCCAGTAAGGGCAGGGTTTCCTCCATTAGCAAGGGTTAACCCTTGTTCATCTATCACATAGATATATAGGTCTTTGTTTATAAACTCTCCTTGGTTGTTATTAAATTCCTTGCATGATTTTTCTTTTCCGTATTTTTTAAAATATTGAATGGCTTTAAAGACAAGTTCTTTTGCTTCCTCAGCAGAACCGAGTTTTTTATCAAGTTTTATATCCTTTAATTTAATTTTTTTGATAATTTTATTGAGCTCTGTAGATAACTCTGCAATTTGTTTTGATGCCTGTACATTTTCCTTAACATTTTTCTGGGCATCTGTCATAATCTTAGATATCTCTTGGATATTATTTGAAATCTCATTTGTTGTGGCTGTTTGCTGCTCTGATGCAACGGCAATTTGATTTATCTGTGTTGCAAGGGTATTTATCTGATGTAGTATGTCCCTTAAGGTTGCACTGGATTTATCTGTTTCTTTAGCGCCCTTTTCAGCCTCTTTTACCCCTTCTTCCATGGAAGAAACTGCAGCCCTTGTCTCTGATTGCATGGTTTTTATGGTGACACCAATATCTTTTGTTGCCTTTGATGTCCTTTCTGCAAGTTTTCTCACCTCATCGGCAACAACGGCAAAGCCCCTTCCATGTTCTCCTGCTCGAGCTGCCTCTATTGCTGCATTTAGTGCAAGGAGGTTAGTTTGATCTGCTATCTCCTCAATTATTGCTGCAATCTCACCGATCTGTTCTGACCTTTCACCGAGGCTTTTTATCACCTTTGCTGATTCATTAACCCTTTCGCCGATTCTTTTCATGGCCGAAACAATGCTTAGGATAATTTGTTCACCCTGTATGGCAGCACTATTCGCCCTTTCTGAGCTCTGGGCAGCCACAACACAGTTTTTTGCAATCTCCCCTGAGGTTGTGGACATCTCTTCAGATGCAACAGCAACAGAATTTATCTGTTTTACAATTTCATCAAATCCCTTACCCATCTGATTTGAAGTCACTTCGAGGGTATTTGCTGCGTAAGATATTTTGTTTATATTTATAGACATCTGCCTTATAGTGTTATTTAGCATATCAAGAAACGCATTGAAATCCTTTTCTAATTCGCTTAATTCTTTTCCATCCACCGTAATATATGCTTCAAGATTTCCCCCTGATGCTTCTTTTAATGAGTTTTCAATATTAGTTGTAGATAAGCCAGTTTTTTTGATATTATAAATTCCAAAAATTATCAAAATAATTGTAAGGGCAGCTAAAATCCCGAAAAAAATTGTTAGGTCAATAATGGTATTCTTTCCTGTTAGCCAGAAAAAGGCAAAGATTCCATAACCAACAAGAAAAAATACAGAAAGAAATGTAAAAAGAAAAATTTTCTTTTTAATATGGTTTTTCACGGCATACTCCTGTTTTTTTACTTTTAATATTTTTTCGGTAATTTTTAATTATTCTTAAGTCAAAATATATCGTAGGAAATTTATTTAGCTTGAACTTGCTGAATATCTTTTAGGTAGGTTATAACATTAAAACATTTGGAATTTCTGTATGTTAATGGCAGATGAAAAAATAATGCGTATTTTATCCCCCTGCTAAAAACACAAGAACAGCTAAAGAATCACCGTTTTTTACAGGATAATTAAGCTCTTCTTTACCTGTGCTTTTACCGTTTACAAGGACTTCTATATACCCTTTCAACTTATTTTTTTTATCGAACAATTTTTTTTCCATATGAGGATACTGTTGCAGAATTGAATCTATGCATTCTCCTACAGTGTTTCCTTCCACAACTAAATTGAGTTCAGTGCCGTTGTTAAGAAACGGATGCAATGTCACGTTCACTCCCATAATAGCCTCCATAAAAAATGTAAAACTTAAATCGTTGCTATAATATAAATCTAATTTTTATAATGTCAAGATAAATAATTAAAATTTTCATTTAAGAATGCCAGAGATGTTTATAATAATACACTTATATTTTTTATAAATTTGTTGACAACTTCATGTAATAAATATTAAAGTTTTAAAAAAAAATTTAAATAATTAAGATTAAAAAATTATTTTAATGTTCATTATTGAATAATATGGACTAAAAATATTTTTTAAATTTTGTAATACTAAAAGAGGTAACTACACGTTCAAATGGGTAAAAACTATTTGAACATTAAATGTAATACAAACTAATTAAAACCCAAGGAGGCCCCATGACCACAAACCACAGCATTTACTGGAACCCATTATTAGAAACAATGGACCGTGAGAAACTCCGAACCTTACAGCTAAAAAAGTTCAGGCGTATCTTCGAATGGGCATATAACAACTCTCCCTTCTATAGAAAGCTATACAAGGATGCAGGCATCGAA